>JANLUW010000506.1:0-3628 GCA_031363645.1 Rhizobacter sp.
ACCTGGCTCATGGTCTGCTGCAGCTCGGAATACGAATGATCGCGGGTGCGTGCGATCAGCTTGTCGCCGCGCACGAGGTACAGGCGCGAATCGCCGCAATGCGCCCAATAAGCCGCGTTACCTTGCAGCAGGCAGGCGACGATGGTAGTGCGCGGCGTGTCGATCAGCGCTTTTTGCGTGGCGTAGCGCAGCAGCTGGTGGTGACCGGCAATCGTGGCTTCTTGCAAGAAGCGCAGCGGGTCGGCCAAGGTGGGTTTGCAGTCACGCTGGAACATCGCAGCGAGCGTTTGCAACGCGAGCTGCGATGCGACCTCGCCCTCGGGGTGGCCGCCCATGCCATCGGCGAGCGCGAACAGCCCGGCGTCACGCGTG
Organism: Rhizobacter sp.; assembly: GCA_031363645.1. GTDB lineage: Bacteria > Pseudomonadota > Gammaproteobacteria > Burkholderiales > Burkholderiaceae_C > LMDS01. The sequence goes on from JANLUW010000506.1 coordinate 373, forward strand.
TAGCAATAGCCCATGCGGTCTTCGTTCTTCTCGCGGCCGCCTTTGCGGCTGACCTGATACACGGAGAAGCGCATGTTGGATTTACGCTTTCGCGCCTGTCGTCAAGTTTTCGAGCTGGAGCTTCAACCGTTCGCTGAAACTGAGCTTGGTGTAGCGACGCTCGGTCTCACGCGCCAACTCTTTTTGCAGCGCGAACACGCTTTGCGGGCGCGACAGCGGATCGAGCGACATGCACCACTCGGTGACTTCGATCAGGTTGTCGGAGTACACGTTGCGCAAGCGCGAAAGGCTCAGCGCGAGGCGGTCTTTCTCGATGCGCTGTGGCGAGTCGTTGGGCGGGTAGCCTTGCATGCAAGCGTAGATGCAGGCGCCGATCGCGTAGATGTCGGTCCAGGGGCCGAGCGTGCCGTCGCGGCGGTACATCTCGGGCGCGGCGAACCCCGGCGTGTACATCGGGCGGATGAAGTTGCCCTCTTTACTGAGCACCTCGCGCGCGGCGCCGAAGTCAAGCAGCACGGCCTTGTTTTCGTTGGTGATGAAAATGTTGGCAGGCTTGATGTCGAGGTGCAGCATCTTGTGCTGGTGCACGATGCGCAATCCACGCAAGATTTCGTCGAACAGGCTGCGGATCGTGCTCTCGCGGAACACCTTGTCGCGCTTCAGGTCACGCGCGGTGACGATGAAATCCTGCAGCGTGTCGCCCTGCAGGTAGTTCATCACCATATAGACAGTTTCGTTCTCGCGAAAGAAATTCAGCACCGAGACCACGCTCGGGTGGCTGATCTGCGCGAGCGATCGGCCTTCTTCGAAGAAGCTCTTCAAGCCGAGCCGGGACAGCGGCTGCTGCTCGGGCGTGACGCGTGGCGTGAGTTCACCGGGCGAGCGCTCGGCGAGCGAAGACGGCAGGTATTCTTTGAGCGCCACGAGGTGGCGGTCGGGGTCTTCGCACAGGTACACCACACCGAAGCCACCGGCTGCCAGCTTCTTGATGACTTGGTAGCCGCCCACCACAGTGCCTGACGGCAACGGAGCGGGTTTAGGCTTTGACATAATCCGGTTTTGATTGGGTAATTTCTTATGCCAGTTTACAGCATGACCGGCTTCGCAAACGCCTCGGCCGGGCCCGTTTCCACCCATGAAACAGCCCCTGCTGCCGACAATTTGGCACCCCGCGCGAACGGCAGCGCGAACGGCAGCGTCAGCATCGAATTGCGCTCGGTCAACGGCCGATTTCTCGATCTGGGTTTCCGCTTGCCCGACGAGTTCCGCTCGTTGGAGCCGGCACTGCGCGACTTGCTCTCGACCGCGTTCAAGCGCGGCAAGATCGAGCTGCGGCTCAGCACACGCACCGAGAGCGAAACGCAGTGGCCTCAACCGCAGCCCGATCAGCTGAACCGACTGGTGCGGTTAGAAAGCACGATTCAAGGTTGGTTGCCGAAGGCCCAGGCGCTGTCGGTGAACGAGATCCTGCATTGGTGCAAAGGCAGCACGACGAGCGAGAAGCTCGACGAGCCAGCGCTAGAGGCCGCCAAGCGTTGCATCGCTGGCCTGCGCGAAGCGCGGGAGCGCGAAGGCGCAAGGCTGGTCACAGTGCTTATGGAACGCGTCGATCGCCTGCGCGAGTTGGCGGCGCAGGCGGAGCCGCTCGTGCCGGCTGTCGTCAAGCGCCAGCAGCAGCGTTTTCTCGACCGCTGGACCGAAGCGCTGGAGGCCAGCGGCGCGGCGCAGACGATCTCGCGCGAAGCCCTGCAGGAACGCGCGCTGAACGAAGCAGCGGCGTACTCGATCCGCATCGACGTAGCCGAAGAACTGGCTCGACTGCGCTCACACCTCGACGAAATCGCGCGGCTGCTGAAGGCCGGTGGCGAGCTCGGCAAGCGGCTCGATTTTCTGATCCAGGAACTGCTGCGCGAAGCGAACACGCTCGGCTCGAAAGCCGCGGCGCTTGAGCTGACCAACATCTCGGTCGAGATGAAGGTCGCGATCGAGCAACTGCGCGAGCAGGTGCAGAACATCGAGTAGTTTTCAAGGGGTCATGGCCGTATATACTGAGAACGTATATACAGGAGTCTGCCCGTGAATCCGAAAGCCGCAAAATTGTTTGTCAACGGCGGCAGTCAGGCAGTGCGCCTGCCGGCCGAATTCCGCTTCGAGGGCGCAGATGAAGTCTTCATCCGGCGCGATACAGTCACCGGCGACGTGATCCTGTCGGCCAGGCGCACCAGCAACGGCTGGCGCGAGTTTTTTGCGCTGCGCGACGCGGCCGCGGCGACCGGAGTGGCCGATGACTTCGGCGCCGAGCGCCCGTTGAACGAGCCGCTGAACCTGCGCGTCGACCTGTGAAGCTGTACATGCTCGACACCGACATCGTGAGTTATGTGGTGCGCGGCAAGACGGCGGCGCTCGACGCGCAACTCGCCGCAGTGCCGAAGAAGCAGGTCTGCATCTCCGCCGTCACGCGCGGCGAGTTGCTCTTCGGGCTGAATCTGAAGGACTTCGCGCATCGCCTCGCGCAAGTCGTCGACCAGTTTCTGCAACGCGTGCAGTGCCTGCCGTGGGACGCAGAGGCCGCCACGCACTTCGCGCAAGTGGCGGCCACCCTGCACAAGGCCGGCACGCCGATCGGCAGCATGGACGCGATGATTGCCGGCCATGCGATTGCCGCAGGCGCGGTACTCGTCACCAACAATGGTCGGCGTTTCTCGCGCGTGGCCGGCTTGAACACCGAGAACTGGACACAGGATCACTGACCATGGACTACCCCGGCAACCTCTTCGTCGTCGCCGCGCCCAGCGGGGCGGGCAAATCGAGTTTGGTCAGCTCGCTGCTGCAGGTCGACTCGCACTTGGTCGTCGCGGTGTCGCACACCACGCGGGCGCCGCGCGGGCAAGAGCAGCAAGACCGCGAATACCACTTCACCGACGACGCGACCTTCCGCACGATGATCGAGCGCGGCGAGTTTTTCGAGTGGGCCGAAGTGCACGGCCACTCGTACGGCACCTCGCGCAACGCGATCGAAACGCGTATCACCGGCGGGCAAGACGTGGTGCTCGAGATCGATTGGCAAGGCGCGCTACAAATCAAGCAGTTGTTCCCCGACGCGGTGCTGGTGTTCATCTTGCCGCCGAGCTGGGAGGAGTTGCAGCAACGCCTGAACCGCCGCGGCGAAGACCGCCCCGATGAGATCGCCCGGCGCATGGCGAATGCGCGCGTCGAGGTCTCGAAGGCCCGCGAATTCGACTTCGTTATAATCAAC
>JANLUW010000542.1:0-6308 GCA_031363645.1 Rhizobacter sp.
GAACGCGGTGCCGTGATCGGGGCTGGTGCGCACGAACGGCAAGCCGAGCGTCACGTTCACGCCATGTGCCACGCCGAGGTACTTGACCGGGATCAGACCGTGGTCATGCGTCATCGCGACCACGATGTCGAACTCGCCCGGGTGGCCGGCCGCGTTACGCGCGCGCATGAAGACGGTGTCGGGCGCGAACGGGCCGGTCGCGTCGACCCCCTCGGCGCGCGCGGCGGCGATGGCAGGCGCGATGATGCGCAGCTCTTCGTCACCGAACAGCCCGCCCTCGCCCGCATGTGGATTGAGCCCCGCCACGGCAATGCGCGGCGCCTTCATGCCCCAGCCCGCCGCGCTGCGGTGCGCGATCAAAATGGTTTCGCGCACAGCGTCCAAGGTGACCGCATCGATCGCGCGCCGCAACGACATGTGAATCGTCACCAACACCGTGCGAAGTTCATCGTTGACCAGCATCATCCGCACCGGTGGAGGATCGGCACCAGGCGCAGCCAGCGCCTGCAGCATCTCGGTGTGGCCGGGGTAGCCGACACCGGCGGCGGCCAGCGCTGCCTTGTGGATCGGCGCGGTGACGATCGCTGCGATCTCACCGGTGCGCGCGAGCTCGACGGCCCGCGCGATGCACGACGCAGCCGCCGCACCGGCACGCGCGTCGGCCTGCCCAACGGGCGCCATCATCAAATCGCTCGGCAGGCCGTCGACCTGCAGCACCGGCACGCAGTTCGGCGGCACATCCCACGCGTCGCTCGCGCGCTCGATGCGCGCGACCGCGAGCCTGCCGCCGGTGAAAGCCGCCGCGCGCCGCATCACGCCGACATCACCCAGCACGACACAGCCGACGCCGGCCAGCCCGCGGAACAATTTGGCGATGATCTCGGGGCCGATGCCGCAGGCGTCGCCCATCGTCAGGGCGATCGGCGCAAGTGAGGATGAGTTCGGCTGGAGCGTCATCCCTGCATTGTCGCGACTCGTCGCCGCGCACACACCACCGCGTGACGCATCGCCGATAATTCGGCCATCTGCCGCGACCCCTCGACCGGCGGCTTCACACGAGTGTTCATGCGCAAAACCTGGCTTGTTTTCTCGCAGGCCGTCACCGTTGCGGTGGCGGTGCTGTTCGTCGTCGCGACGCTCAAGCCCGATTGGGTTCAGCGCGGCGCCAATGGCGCGGTGCCGGTCATCGCCTCGATCGCCGCCAGCCCGACGCAACCGCTGCCGGTGTCGCCCTCGGGCGGTGCGGTCACGAGCTACAGCGCAGCCGCCAAACGCGCCTCGCCGGCCGTCGTGAGCATCACCGCGAGCAAGGCACCGGCCCGCAGCGCGCGCAGCGACGACCCGGTGTTCCAGTTCTTCTTCGGCGACCGCGCGCACCCGTCGCGCGCCGAACCGCAGGTCGGCCTCGGCTCGGGCGTGATCGTCTCCGCCGATGGCTACCTGCTGACCAACAACCACGTGATCGACGGCGCCGATGACATCGAGGTCATGCTGACCGACGGCCGGCAGGCCCGCGCCAAACTCGTCGGCACCGACCCCGAGACCGATGTCGCGGTGCTCAAGATCGAGCTCGACAAGTTGCCAACGATCAGCTTCGGCGACGCCGAGAAACTACAGGTCGGTGATGTGGTGCTCGCCATCGGCAACCCGTTCGATGTCGGCCAGACCGTGACCTCGGGCATCGTCAGCGCGCTCGGGCGCAACAAGCTCGGCATCAACACGTTCGAGAACTTCATTCAGACCGATGCCGCGATCAACCCCGGCAACTCCGGTGGCGCGCTGGTCGATGCGGCTGGCAACTTGCTCGGCATCAACACCGCGATCTATTCGCGTACCGGCGGCAGCCTGGGCATCGGTTTCGCGATACCGGTGACGACCGCGCGCCAGGTGATGGAATCATTGATCCGCGACGGCCAGGTCACGCGCGGCTTCATCGGCATCGAGCAGCGCGACCTCACGCCCGAAATCGCCCAGACGCTAAACCTGCCGGTCAAGCAGGGCGTGCTGGTCACCGGCGTGCTGCAGAGCGGCCCGGCGAGCGCGGGCGGGCTGCGGCCGGGCGACGTGGTCGTCAGCGTCGCCGGCACACCGGTCACCAACAGCTACCAGTTGCTGACGGCGGTAGCATCGCTCAAACCGAAGGCCGTGGCGGCGATCGGCGTACAGCGTGGCGACAAAGCTTTGAATGTGGATGTGACCGTCGGTCAACGGCCAAAACAGCGGCAACCTCAGCAGCGCGAGCAGTAAGCAAGGCCCGCAGCCCCTCGCGTGAAATCGCTGAACGCATTCGCACGGCGCCGCACAACGCAACGCTAACTCTGAACGTCTTCGGCCGGCGCCTGCGTGTGCTTGATGAAGAACCCGGCAGCGATGATGCCGACCTCGTACAGCAGCACCATCGGGATCGCCAGCGAGAGCTGCGAGACCACATCGGGCGGCGTCAGCACCGCGGCGATGATGAAGGCCAGCACCACGAAATAGGCGCGGAATTCCTTGAGTTTTTCGATCGTCACAATGTTCAGGCGTGCGAGCACCACCACCGCGATCGGCACTTCGAACGCAGCGCCGAACGCGATGAACATCGTCAGCACGAAGCTGAGGTACGCCTCGATGTCAGGCATCGCCGAAACGCTCTTCGGCGCGAAGCTCTGGATAAAAGTGAATACCTGGCCGAACACGAAGAAATAGCAAAAAGCCACACCCGCAAAAAACAGCAGCGTGCTGGAGACCACCAGCGGCAGCACCAGCTTCTTCTCGTGGGTGTAGAGGCCCGGCGCAACGAACGCCCACACCTGGTACAGCACGACCGGCAGCGCGAGCAAGAACGCCGCCATCAGCGTGATCTTCAGCGGCACGAGAAAGGGCGAGATCACGCTGGTCGCGATCAGCATCCCGCCTTTGGGCAGGTGCTCGACCAGCGGTTGCGCCAGCAGGTCGTACAAGTGGGCCGAGCCCGGCCAAACCATCAGGATGCCGAAGCACACGCCGATCGCCAGGCACGCGCGGATCAGGCGGTCGCGCAACTCGACAAGGTGCGAGACAAAGGGCTGCTCCGTGCCCTCCATCTCGTCGGGCTTTTGGCTGTCGGTGCTCATCGGATCAAGCCGTCGACGGGCGCGATGGACGGAAGCGCGCCACGCGCGCTGCACCCGACTGCGCTTTTACACGCACACCGGCGCGCTGCTTGTACCACTGCGGCGTTGCGCCACGCTTCAAGCGCCAGTTTTCTTCGGGTGCTTGTACTCGGGCGGCGCCGGTGTCCAGCCTTCGTGCTGGCCGCTGTTCGGCGGCAGGATGCCGTTGTCGGCATCGCGCCACGAGGTTTCGAGTTCGGACTTGGTCTGGTGCACTTCTCTGGAGACCGATTCGCTCACGTTGCGCGCCGCGTCTTCGAACTCGGTCTTCATCTTTTTGAGGTCTTCGAGCTCGATCGAGAGATTGACCTCGGCTTTCACGTCAGCCACGTAGCGCTGCGCCTTGCCGATGAGGTGGCCAACGGTGCGCGCGACCCGCGGCAGCTTCTCGGGGCCGATCACGATCAGTGCGACCGCGCCGATCAGCGCGATCTTGTCGAAGCCGAAGTCGATCATCGCGAAGCCATCAGCACGGGGCGGTTTCAGCCACCGAACAGCCGAGACGAATCACGACTTGGTCTTCGCTTCCACGTCGACGGTGTTCGGGTCGTTCGCCTTGGTGGTGTTGACCTGCGCGGGCGGTGCGCCCGGGTCGGCGGTGGGATTGGCTCCGCCGTCCTTCACGCCGTCTTTGAAACCTTTGACCGCGCCACCGAGGTCGGTGCCGATGTTCTTCAACTTTTTGGTGCCGAAGACCAGCACCACGATCAGCAGCACGACGAGCCAGTGCCAGATGCTGAATGAACCCATGATTTTTTCTCCAAGCTAGGGTGTCGGAATTCTAGGTTACCGCTTCTGGATTACCCCTTTGCCCAGGGTCGGGGACCGCCGATCACGTGCATGTGAACGTGCTGCACTTCCTGGCGGCCGTCTTCGCCGGTGTTGACCAGCGTTCGAAAGCCATTCGTCACCCCCAGATCGCGCATCAACTTGGGCGCCATCGAGAGCATGCGGCCGAGCAGCGGCGCGTGGCGATCCTCGAGCTCATACATCGTCGACACATGCTCTTTCGGGATCACCAGCACGTGCACCGGTGCCCAGGGCGCGATGTCGTGGAAGACAAGGATCTCATCGTCTTCGAAGGCCTTGCGACTCGGGATCTTGCCTTCGACGATTTTGCAGAAGATGCAATTCGGGTCGTGGCTCATCTGCGGCTCCTCACTCCGGCATCGGCCGGCGGTCGTTCAGCGCGAGCCAGCCGCGCACCACGCGGTACAGGAACCAGACCGAAATCAACACCCACGCGATCCAGCCCGGCACGACCAGCAACAACCACAGCGGGATCGTCACGACGTACAACACGCCGGCCCACAGCACGCTGCGGATGCGCCACTTGAAGTGCGACTCCTGCCAAGTGCCGCGCGCGCCGTCTTTCTTGACGAGGTCGAGAACGAAGGCCGCCAGCAGCAGCAGAATGCTGGCCTGAACACCCGGCAGCACCGCGGTGACCGCGACGATCGCGTGCAGCGCATAGCTGATGTGGCCGATGGTGCGCAGCGAATCGTCGCGCTCCACGGTTGAGCTGCCGTTTTCGATGATGTCGTTCATGTGCCATCCCTTTCGCGTTGTTGCGACTTGCGTGCCGCGAACTCTTCCAGCCCCGAAAGCCCTTCGCGCCGTTCCAGCTCGGCCAGCACATCGGCCGGCTTCAACCCGTGCGCGCTGAGCGCCAGCATGCAGTGAAACCACAGGTCGGCGACTTCGGCGACGATCTTCGAGCCGTCACCGTCCTTGCAGGCCATCACGACTTCGGTGGCCTCTTCGCCGATCTTCTTCAGGATCGCGTCGTTGCCCTTGTGAAACAAGCGCGCGACGTAGCTCTTGTCAGGGTCGCCCGCCTTCCGCGATTCGATCACGGCTGCGAGGCGCGTCAGCGTGTCGTTCGAGCTTGTCGTCATTTGTAGATGCGCTCCGGATCTTTCAAGACCGGCTCGACCGTTTTCCACACGCCGCCTTCGAGCAACTGAAAGAAACACGAGTGGCGACCGGTGTGGCACGCGATGCCGCGCTCGTGCGCGGCGTGGCCGAGTTGCTCGACCTTCATCAGCACCACGTCGTTGTCGCAATCGAGGCGCAACTCGTGCACCTTTTGCACGTTGCCGCTTTCCTCGCCCTTGTGCCACAACCGGTTGCGCGAGCGGCTGAAATACACCGCCTCACCGAGCTCGGCGGTGCGCGCCAGCGCCTCGCGGTTCATGAAGGCGAACATGAGCACGTCGTTGCTGCCGACCTCCTGCGCGATCACCGGCACGAGGCCTTGCGCGTCCCATTTCACTCCGTCGAGCCAGATCATTTTTGCAGTGTAGTGGCGCCGATGAAGCCGCGTTCTTCGGCGAACCATTCGAGCACGGGCAAGGTACCCGGCAGCACCGGAGAGACGCGCACCGGAAGAACCTGCCACGCCATCGCCTGCTGCTCGCGCATCTCGAACGCGCCGGTCCAGTCGAAGACTTTGCAGAAGTGCAGCCGAACCCGCGCGTGCGGGTAGTCCATCAACTCGATCTTCCACGGCTGCACCGCGCCGATTTCGATGCCGATCTCTTCGATCAGCTCGCGGCGCAGCGCCGTCTCGACCGACTCGCCGGCTTCGAGCTTGCCACCCGGGAACTCCCAGTGGCCGGCGTAGACCTTGCCTTCCGGGCGCGAGGTCAGCAGGAACTCGCCTTGCGGGTTGATCAGCACGCCGACGGCCACGTCGACCGGTATGCGCTCTTCGGCAGACGTCATGCGTGGTGTCGCCCCGAATAGTCTTTCGCGAACTGGAACGCGACGCGCCCCGAGCGCGAGCCGCGCTCCAGCGCCCACACCAGGCTCTCCTGCCGCGCCGCTGCGATCGCGGGCGCATCCACACCGAAGCCGCGCAGCCACTGCGCGACGATCGCGAGGTACTCGTCCTGGCTGAACGGGTAGAAGCTGACCCACAGGCCGAAGCGCTCGCTCAGCGATATTTTTTCTTCGACCACCTCGCCCGGATGCACCTCGCCGTTCTCGAGGTGCTGGTAGCTGAGGTTTTCCTTCATGTACTCGGGCAGCAGGTGACGGCGGTTGCTGGTCGCGTAGATAAGCACGTTGTCAGACGATTGCGAGACCGAACCATCAAGGCTGGACTTCAGCGCCTTGAAGCCGGGCTCGCCTTCGTCGAAGCTGAGGTCGAAGAAAAAATATCGCTGAGCG
>JANLUW010000646.1:0-18067 GCA_031363645.1 Rhizobacter sp.
GACAAGTGCGCAAGGATTGCGCGAGCGTGATCCTGTGGTGCGCCGAGAAAGCGACCTGGATGGCCGGCGAAGGCGTGCAGATTTTCGGCGGCAACGGCTACATCAACGACTACCCGCTGTGGCGCCTGTGGCGTGACGCCAAGCTGTACGAGATCGGCGCAGGTACGAGTGAAATCCGCCGCATGCTGATCGGGCGGGAGCTATTCTCCGAAACGATGTAGTTTTGTCTTGCGACTGGTTCGTCGCACCGCCCCCGATGCGCTGTTCGATGGTTGACGCCGTGCCGCAGCCTGCCGGCACGCTGCGTACACTCGGCGCAACTTCCGCCGATCCACACCATGACCACCCAGCTTCAAGAGCTTCTCGACAGCAACCGCCTCTGGGCCGCGAAGACAGAGCAGCGCAGCCCCGGCTTTTTCACCGGGCTGTTGAAGCAGCAGGCGCCGCAATACCTCTGGATCGGCTGCGCCGATTCGCGGGTGCCGGCGAATGAATTGGTCGACTTGTTGCCGGGCGAGCTGTTCGTGCACCGCAACGTCGCCAACGTGGTGGTGCACTCCGATCTGAACTGCCTGTCGGTGATCCAGTTCGCAACCGATCTGCTAAAGGTCAAGCACATCATCGTGGTCGGTCACTCGCATTGCGGCGGTGTGGTCGCGGCGCTGAACGATGTGCGTGTCGGGCTTGCCGACAACTGGATCCGCCACGTGCGTGATGTGCGCAACCGGCATCAGGAATGGCTGGCCACGTTGCCCGCCGAACAGCAGGTCGACGCGCTCGGTGAGCTCAATGTCATCGAGCAGGCGAAGAACGTCTGCCAGACCACGGTGGTGCAAGACACCTGGGCGCGCGGACAAGCGCTGGTCGTGCACGGCTGGTTCTATGGCTTGAACAACGGCCTGCTGCGCGACCTGAAAATCACTGTGCCGAACGCTGCCGACATGGCGGGCGCTTTCGACGAAGCGATTGCATCGCTGCACGCGCGCCATGCGCTGAAGACCGACTCGGTGAGGGGCTCGCTCAGCGGCCCTGAATTGGCACCCGCGCTCCCACCCGCGCTCGCACCCGCGTTCGCCCGTGGGGCGCCACGCCAGTCGCGATGAAACCGGTCGCGATGTTCCCGACCGCGCTCAGCGACCCGCGCGCGTTCGACATCGCGCAAGCCATGCTCGACGGCTTCGACCGCCACTACACCTTGTTCCGCCAAGCCAGCGCCGACGCGAAGCAACGTTTCGAAGCAGCCGACTGGCACGGCCAACAGCGCGCGCAGCGCGAGCGCATCGAGTACTACGACTTGCGTGTCGACGAGGCGGCCGAGCGCCTGCAAACGGAGTTCCAGGCGGCCGAGATGCCGAAGGACGTCTGGCAACAAATCAAGCTGCACTACATCGGCCTGCTCACCGGCCACCTGCAGCCCGAACTCGCCGAGACCTTCTTCAATTCGGTGACGACAAAGATCCTGCACCGCAGCTACTTCAACAACGACTTCATCTTCGTGCGGCCTGCGGTGTCGACCGTGTACATCGAGAACGACGAGCCCGCCTCGCTGCCGACCTACCGCGCCTACTACCCGACGCGGGCGACGATGCGCGAGACCTTTTTGCGCATCGTCGACAACTTTCAACTCGCGCGGCCGTTCGAAGATTTGACGCGCGACATCGACGACGTGCTGGCCGCGGTGAACGCGCGCCTCGGTGACTACCGGATGCGCGCGAACTTTCAGATCCAGGTGCTGAGCTCGCTGTTCTACAGAAACAAGGGCGCGTATCTGGTCGGCAAGATCATCAACGGATTCAACGAGACGCCTTTTGCGCTGCCGATCCTGCACCACGAGGAAAACGATGGTTTGTTGATCATCGACACGGTGCTGTTCGGCGAAGACGATCTGCTCCTGCTGTTCAGCTTTGCGCGCGCCTACTTCATGGTGACGATGGAAGTGCCGTCGGCCTACGTGCAATTTTTGCGCTCGATGATGCCGCGCAAGCCGCGCTCGGAAATCTACAACGCGCTCGGCCTCGCGAAGCAGGGCAAGAACGCGTTCTACCGCGACTTTCTGTACCACCTGAAGCATTCGAGCGACCGCTTTCGCATCGCACCCGGCATCAAGGGCATGGTGATGCTGGTGTTCGACCTGCCGAGCTTTCCGTATGTGTTCAAGCTCATCAAGGACTTCTACCCCGAGCAGAAAGAAACCACGCGCGAGCTGATCAAGTCCAAGTACCTGATCGTCAAGCAGCACGACCGTGTCGGCCGCATGGCCGACACACTGGAGTACAGCAACGTCGCGTTCCCGCGCGAGCGCTTCGAAGACGAACTCGTCGCCGAGCTCAAGCACTTCTGCCCGAGCCTGCTTGAGGAAGAAGGCGACGCGCTGGTGATTCGCCACGTCTACATGGAGCGCCGCATGATCCCGCTCAACATCTACCTGCAGGACGCCTCGGCTGCGCAGATCGAATCGGTGGTGGTCGAGTACGGCAACGCAATCAAAGACCTGGTGCGCGCCAACATTTTTCCCGGTGACATGCTGTGGAAGAACTTTGGCGTCACGCGCCACGGCAAGGTCGTGTTCTACGACTACGACGAAATCGAGTATCTGACCGACTGCAACTTCCGCAAGGTGCCCGAGCCGCGCAACGAAGAAGAAGAAATGAGCGGCGAGGTCTGGTATCGCGTCGGCCCACGCGACGTGTTCCCCGAAACCTTCGCGCCTTTTTTGCTCGGCAACCCAGCCGTCAAAAGCGTGTTCATGAAGCACCACGCCGACCTGCTCGAAGCGTCGTTCTGGCAGGGCCACAAGGAGCGCATCGAGGCGGGGTATGTGCACGACGTGTTCCCCTACGACGCGCAAAAGCGGTTCTGTTTTTCGCATTCCTCAACCACGTGATTTTGCGCGCTTCAACGTGGCGATCGCGGAGCCGGCCAAGGCGTTGTCCTGCGCTCGTGCCCCCCGGCCCGGGCTGCGCCCGAACCTCCTCCTTGACCTCGCTCCGAACAACGCCTCACCCAGCCCCGCTCTAGCGACCACCGATTTTTTGAACGCCGGGCACCACCACGGTGTTCGCAAGCGGAGCGCGGCGGGTGACCGGTGGAGTGAGGTCAAGGAGGAGGGGCGGGCAAAGTCCGGCCCGGAGGACACGAACGCAACCGGTCGCCCGCCGTTCGCCGCCGTCTCCGACATCGGGATGTGCGCCACGAGCCGTTGCCCAATCAGCTACGCTTCCGACTCCGGCAACATCACGCTCACCAAATGAAATCCAACGCTGAGGGAAATCCACCATGAACGATCCCATCGTCATCGTTTCAGCCGCCCGCACGCCGTTCGGCGGTTTGCTGGGTGTTTTTTCGAACCTCGCCGCGCACCAGCTCGGCGCGATCGCGATCAAGGCCGCCGTGGCGCGTGCCGGCGTGCCTGGCGATGCGATCGACGAGGTGCTGATGGGCAACTGCCTGATGGCCGGCCAGGGCCAAGCGCCGGCGCGCCAGTCGGCGCTTGGCGCGGGCTTGCCGCAATCGGTCGGCGCGGTCACGTTGTCGAAGATGTGCGGCTCCGGCATGCGCGCGATGATGTTCGCGCACGACATGCTGGCGAGCGAGAGCGCCGACGTGATCGTCGCCGGTGGCATGGAGAGCATGACCAACGCGCCGCATCTCACGCAGATGCGCAGAGGCGTGAAGTACGGCATGGCCGCGCTGTACGACCACATGGCGATCGACGGCTTGGAGGACGCGTACGAGAAGTTGCCCAATGGCGCCGGCAAGGCCATGGGCGTGTTCGCCGAAGAGTGCGTCGCCAAGTACGCGTTCACGCGCGAGCAGATGGACCAGTTCGCGATCTCGTCCACCCAGCGCGCCAAGCTCGCCAACGAAGACGGCAGCTTCGATTGGGAGATGGCGCCGGTCACGCTCACCAGCCCAAAGGGCGAAACCGTGATCAAGTTCGACGAGCAACCGTTCAAGGCCAAGCTCGACAAGATTCCCGGCCTCAAGCCTGCGTTCACGAAGGACGGCACGATCACCGCCGCCACGTCGTCGAGCATTTCAGACGGTGCCGCTGCACTCGTGATGATGCGTGAGAGCACCGCATCGAGGCTCGGCGTCACGCCGATCGCGCGAGTACGGGCGCACGCCGTGCACGCGCAGGCGCCGAACTGGTTCACCACCGCGCCCGTCGGTGCGATCGAAAAGGTGCTGAAGCGCTCGGGCTGGCACGCCAAAGAGGTCGACCTGTGGGAGGTCAACGAAGCCTTCGCCGCCGTCACGCTCGCCGCGATGGCCGAGTTCAAGCTGGCGCACGAGATCGTCAACGTCAACGGCGGCGCTGTCGCCCTCGGCCACCCGATCGGCGCGAGCGGCGCGCGCAACTTCGACACGCTGCTCGGCGCGCTGCGCAAGCGCGGTTTGAAAAAGGGCGTGGCCGCGCTCTGCATCGGCGGCGGCGAAGCGACGGCGCTGGCGGTGGAGATGGTTTGATGCGGTGACCCGGGTACCTTGCTGTGGTGATTGTCGTGACGTCGCGAGCGAGACCCCGCTCGGTTGGCATTTTGGCGTTCATCGCTGAAGGCCCCGGACGCAACGAGCGGCGCACCCAGCGCGCACTGCTTTCGAGACGCGCTACGCTCGCATTCGAGACCGTCGGGAGACACCCACCATGCTGCTGAGCGAAGACCACCGCGCCGTGCAAGACGCCGTGCGCGACTATGTGCAAGACCGCATCGCGCCGCACGCTGCGGCCTGGGACAAGAACCACCATTTCCCGAAGGCGGAGTTGCGCGGCCTGGCCGAACTCGGCTGCTACGGCGTTGCGGTGCCGACCGAATGGGGCGGCGCCGGGCTCGACTACCTTGCGCTCGCAATCATCCTGGAAGAAATAGCCGCTGGCGATGGCGCGACATCGACGGTGGTGAGCGTCAACAACTGCCCGGTTTGTTCGATCCTGATGACGTGGGCGAACGATGCGCAGAAAGAGGCTTGGCTGAAGCCGCTGGCGCGCGGCGAGATACTCGGCGCGTTTTGCCTGACCGAGCCGCATGCCGGTTCGCAGGCCGACGGCTTGCAGACAACCGCCACGCTCGTCCAAAGCGCGCACGGTGACTTTTACATGCTCAATGGCGTCAAGCAGTTCATCACCAGCGGCAAGAACGGCGACGTGGCCATCGTGATGGCGGTCACCGATAAATCGGCTGGCAAGAAGGGCATCAGCACCTTCATCGTGCCGACGAACACGCCCGGCTACACGGTGGCGCGAATCGAAGACAAGATGGGTCAGCACGCGAGCGACACCGCGCAAATCTTGTTCGAGAGTTGCCGCATCCCGGCGGCGAACCGGCTCGGCGAGGAAGGGCAGGGCCTGAAGATCGCCCTCTCGGGGTTGGAGGGAGGGCGCATCGGCATCGCCTCGCAAGCGGTCGGCATGGCGCGCGCGGCGTTCGAGGCTGCGCTGCGCTATTCGAAGGAACGGGTCGCGTTCGGCAAGCCGATCTTCGAGCACCAGGCGGTGAACTTTCGGCTCGGCGACATGGCCACGCAGATCGAAGCGGCGCGCCAGTTGATTCATCACGCGGCGAGCCTGAAAGACGCCGGCGTGCCGTGTTTGAAAGAGGCCGCGATGGCCAAGCTGTTCGCGAGCGAGATGGCCGAGCAGGTGTGCAGCGCGGCGATCCAGGTGTTCGGCGGCTACGGTTATGTGAGCGACTTCCCCGTCGAGCGCATCTGGCGCGATGTGCGCGTGTGCCAAATCTACGAGGGCACGAGCGACGTGCAAAAGATTCTGATCGGGCGGGCGCTGGCATGAGTGACTTCGACGCGAGGCGCATCAAGGCGCTGGTATTCGACGTGTTCGGCACGGTGGTCGACTGGCGCGGCTCCATCATTCGCGAGGGCGAGGCGCTGTCGGCTGCCAAACGCCTACAGGTCGACTGGCCCGCGTTCGCCGACGCCTGGCGCGCCGGCTACCAGCCGGCGATGCAGCGCGCGCGCAGCGGCGAGATCGCGTGGACGAATGTCGACGGGCTGCACCGCGGGATCCTCGATGGCCTGATCCCGCGCTTCGGGCTCGGCTCGCTCGATGAAGTCGAACGCGAGCACCTTAATCGCGCGTGGCACCGGCTCGATGCGTGGCCCGACGCGGTCGCCAGCCTCGTGCGGCTCAAGTCGCGCTACGTGATCTCGACCCTGTCGAACGGCAACATCGCGCTGCTCGTCAACATGGCCAAGCGTGCCGGCCTGCCGTGGGATTGCGTGCTCTCGGCTGAAATCATGCAGCACTACAAACCCGACCCCGAGGTGTACCAAGGCGCGGCGCGACTGCTGGGGTTCTCGTTCGACGAGGTGCTGATGGTCGCAGCGCACCCGAGTGATCTGCGCGGCGCGGCGCGCGCCGGCTTGCGCACCGCGCTCGTGAGCCGCCCGCTCGAACACGGCCCGAACCCGACCGGTGCGCCGCCGCCCGATGCGCTGCCCGACGATCGCTTCGATGTGGTCGCGCGCGACTTCGTCAATCTCGCACAGCAGCTCGGCGCTTGAGCGCACGCGGTCGATGAACGAAGACAGCGCGCGCGCCGTCACGCTGCTGCAGGCGTTCGAGACCGCACAGCCGCCGAGCCCGGGCTGGCGCGACGAAGACCGCGCTTGGGCCACGCGGCTCGCGATGCAAGACGGCGCCGCTGGCGTCGATGCCTTCATCGCCCGCCGCGCCCATCACGCGATGCAGCGCCTCGCACCGCGCGAGCCCGCCGCCGCGCAGTGGCTCGCGCGCCGGCTGTGGCGGTCGCGCTGGATCGCGTGGGCGGTGCTCGCCGGGCTGCTGCTTGGCGTACTCGCCGACAGCATCGGCAGCAGCCAGCGCATCAACCTGCTCGCGCCGCCGCTGTGGGCGGTGCTGGCGTGGAACGCAGTGGTCTACCTCGTGCTGCTCGGCCACGCGCTCGCGCGGCTGCTGATGCGCAAGACGCGACCGGGCAGCCTCGTGATGTTGACGCAGCGCGTGATGCGCTTGCGGGCCCGCCTGCCGGGGGCGGGATCGGTCAGCACCTCGGCAAGCGGCAGCGCACCCGCGCTGCAACTGTTCGCGCGCCTGTGGCTGCGGCTCAGCGCAGCGCTGTCGGCCGCGCGCGCCGCGACGCTGCTGCACGCTGCGGCCGCCGCGCTCGCACTCGGGCTGATCGCCGGCATGTACCTGCGCGGCCTCGTGCTCGACTACCGCGCGTCGTGGGAGAGCACCTTCCTGAGCGCCGACGCGGCCCACGCCGCGCTTGCGTTCGTGCTCGCGCCGGCGGTCGCGGTCTCGGGCATCGCGTTGCCCGACGCCGCCGTGTTCGAGGCGCTGCGCAGTGTGCACGGCAGCGCGGTGGCCGGCGCGTCGGCTGCACCGTGGATTCACCTGCTCGCGCTGACCTTGATGCTCTTCGTCGTTGCGCCGCGTACGCTGCTCGCGCTCGTCGGCGCGCTGCGATCGCGTTGGCTGGCGCGGCGGTTCGCATTGCCAATGGGTGAAGCGTATTTCCAACGCCTGGCGCGGCTGCAGCACGGCGATGTCGCGCGTGTCGTCGTGCTGCCCTACGCGAGCACACCGAACGCGCAGGCCGCGCTCGGGCTGCAGGCCGTGCTCGGGCCCGCGCTCGGCGACGGCCTGAAGCTGCGCATCGCGCCGACGGCCGCGTTCGGTGCTGAAGACGACGACGCCGGCGGGGCCGGCACCTCGCTCGATGCCGGCACCACGCTCGTGGTCGCGCTGTTCGACCTGTCGGCCACGCCAGAGGCCGAGAGCCAAGGCCGCTTCGTGCAACAACTCGCGGCACGCGCACCAGCGGGTGCGGCGACGATCGTGCTCGTCGACGAGGTCGCCTTCAAACAGCGCTTCAGCGGTGATCCGATGCGGCTCACGCAACGCCGCGATGCCTGGCGCGTGTTCGCCGAAGCGCTCGGCACGGTCGCGGTCTGCGTCGACCTCGATGCGCCCGATGCGCCCAATGCGACGGGCGCCGTGCGCGCGCTGCAATCGGCGCTGCGCAGCCCGGTCGCGAGGGCAGCGCCTTGACCGCATCGAACAGCGTTTCGCTCAGCCTCGTCTCGCACACCAACGCCGGCAAGACCACACTTGCGCGCACGCTGCTCGGCCGCGATGTCGGCACGGTGCGCGACGCGCCGCACGTGACCGAATTCGCCGACGTGTTCACGATGTTGGATGCCGCGCAAGGCGAGCAATTGCTGCTCTGGGACACGCCCGGTTTCGGCGACAGCCTGCGGCTCGTCAAGCGCTTGCGCGCATCGGCGAACCCGGTCGGCTGGCTTGTCACGGAGGTGTTGGACCGCTGGCGCGACCGGCCGTTCTGGTCGAGCCAGCAGGCGATGAAAAACGTGCGCGACGAGGCCGACGTGATGCTCTACCTTGTCAACGCGTCGGAGTCGCCCGAGGCGGCCGGCTATGTGGCGCCCGAGATGGAGTTGCTCGGCTGGATCGCCAAGCCGGTGATCGTGCTGCTGAACCAGCTCGGCGCGCCCCGTGACGGTGCGCATGAAGACGCCGAGCTGCAGCGCTGGTGCGAGCACCTGGCACGCTACCCGCACGTGCGCGCCGTGCTGCCGCTCGACGCGTTCGCGCGCTGCTGGGTGCAGGAGGGCACGCTGCTGCAGGCGATCGAGACGGCGCTGCCGGCCGAGCGCCGCGCGTTGATGGCGCGGCTGCGCGCGGCGTGGTCGGCGCAGCGGATGCAGGTGTTCGACGCGGCGATGGCCTCGCTCGCGGCGAGCCTCGCGCGGCTGGCCGGCGCCTTCGAGGTCGTGCCCGATCAGGCGACGCTGCGCGCGCGGTTGCGGCGCATCGGCAGCGCGATCGGCGGCGTGGTCGGCGGCGCGGTGGGTTTGGGCAACGCCGACCAGACACCGGTCGCGCTGGCGCAAAAAGCGCTCGCAGAAAACCTCGATGCCGAGGTGCGCGCCAACACCGCCGAGCTGATCGCCCTGCACGGCCTCGAGGGCCGCGCGCAAGGCGAGATCTTGACCCGACTCGCGACCCATTTCGAGACCCGGCTGCGCATGGACGAAGGCAAGGCCGCGCTGTGGGGCGGCATGGTCAGCGGCGCGCTGGTCGGGTTGAAGGCCGACCTCCTCAGCGGCGGCCTCACGCTCGGCGGCGGCTTGCTCGCCGGTGGCCTGATCGGCGCGCTCGGCGCCGCGGGCCTGGCGCGCTGCGTGAACCTGGTGCGCGGCACCGACCGGTCGTTCGTCGCGTGGAATGCCGAAGCGCTCGATCAGTTGCTCGAAGCGGCCTTGCTGCGCTACCTTGCCGTGGCGCACTTCGGCCGCGGCCGCGGTCAGTGGGCGCAAGGCGAATCGCCGCCACATTGGCGCGAGGTGATCCAGCATTCACTGGCGCTGCACCACGAATCGCTGGCCGTCATCTGGGAAGAACGCGATGCGCGCGGCGAGGCCAGCGAGGGCGGCGCGGGGGAAACAGAAAATGCCCGCCTGATCGCCGTCGCGCTCGTGTCGATCGTGCGCGAGGCGGCCGTCGACGCGCTGCGCACGCTCTACCCCGAAGCCCCGCCGCTTCGGGAAAGTGCGCAGCCCGTTGCGGTGCCGTCGCAGTAGATTCGGCGGCATGAATGCACCGCACCGTCCGATCGATTTCTACTTCGACTTTTCTTCGCCGTACTCCTACATCGCCTCCGAATGGATCGAGGCGATGGCCGCGCGCCATGGCCGCACGGTGGCGTGGCGCGCGATGCTGCTCGGCGCGACGTTCGCGGTCACCGAGATCAAGAGCCCCGTGTCGTACCCGCTCAAGCGCGAGTACTCGATGCTCGATTTCGAACGCTCGGCGCGCTTCGCGGGTGTGCCGTTAAAGATGCCCGCGAAATTTCCGATTGCCACGCAGAACGCCGCGCGCATCTTCTGGTGGCTCGACGCGAGCCACCCGGTGCGCGCCCGCGACTGGGCACGGCACGCGTTGAGGGCGCTGTTCGCGCGCGGCGTCGATCTCAGTGATGCTGCTGCGCTGCGCGCATTGGCGATCGAATTCGGCCTTGACGGCTCGCAGGCACAAGACGTGTGCAACGACCCACACTGGAAAGCCGCGCTGAAGGCCGCGAACGACGCCGCCATCGCGCTCGGCGTTTTCGGCGCACCGTTCTTCATGATCGACGGCGAGCCGTTCTGGGGCAACGACCGCCGGCCGATGATCGAGCGGTGGCTGGAAAAGGGGCCGTTCTAGGCTGGCGTTGTCGGGCTCTACAATTGACGTATACGTCAACCGCGCAGATCGCGACGCCGGCGCAGCCGACCTGACGCCACGAAAGCCCGCATGCCCGCACTCGCCTCGAAACTCAGCCCGCGCTCCGAAGACTTCAAGGCCAACGCCGCGGCAATGCGCGCGTTGGTCGACGACCTCAACGCCAAGCTCGCGAAGATCGGCTTGGGCGGTGGCGAGGCGCCGCGCGCCAAGCACCTCGCGCGCGGCAAATTGCTGCCGCGCGACCGCGTCGAGGTGCTGCTCGACCCCGACACGCCGTTTCTCGAAATCGCGCCGCTCGCCGCGCTCGAGATGTACCGCAACGACGCACCGGGCGCGGGCCTGATCGCCGGCATCGGCCGCGTTTCGGGCGTCGAATGCATGATCGTGTGCAACGACGCCACCGTGAAGGGCGGCACCTATTACCCGATGACGGTCAAGAAGCACTTGCGCGCGCAAGAGATTGCGATGGAGAACCGCCTGCCGTGCATCTACCTCGTCGACAGTGGCGGCGCGAACCTGCCGAACCAGGACGAGGTGTTCCCCGACCGCGAGCACTTCGGCCGCATCTTCTTCAACCAGGCCAACATGAGCGCGCAGGGCATTCCGCAGATCGCGGTGGTGATGGGCTCGTGCACGGCGGGCGGCGCCTACATGCCGGCGATGAGTGACGAGTCGATCATCGTGAAGAACCAGGGCACGATCTTTCTCGCCGGCCCGCCGCTCGTCAAGGCGGCGATCGGCGAGATCGTGTCGGCCGAAGAACTCGGCGGTGGCGACGTGCACACGCGCTTGTCGGGCGTCGCCGATCACCTTGCGCAGAACGATACGCATGCGCTGGCGATCGCGCGCGCCTCGGTCGCGAACTTGAACGGGTCGAAAGTGCATGGGCAGCGGCTGGTTGCGCCACGCCCGCCGCTGTTTGCGCCCGACGAGCTGCACGGCGTGATCCCGGTCGACACGAAGAAACCGTACGACGTGCACGAGATCATCGCGCGCATCGTCGACGGCAGCGAGTTCGACGAGTTCAAGGCGCGTTACGGCGCGACGCTGATCACCGGCTTCGCGCACATCGAAGGCATGCCGGTGGGCATCGTCGCGAACAATGGCGTGCTGTTTTCCGAGTCGGCGTTGAAAGGCGCTCACTTCATCGAGCTGTGCTGCCAGCGCAAGATCCCGCTCGTGTTCCTGCAGAACATCACCGGCTTCATGGTCGGCAAAAAGTACGAAGCCGAGGGCATCGCCAAGCACGGCGCAAAGATGGTCACGGCTGTCTCGACCGCCACGGTGCCGAAGTTCACCGTGATCATCGGTGGCAGCTTCGGCGCAGGCAACTACGGCATGTGCGGCCGCGCGTACTCGCCGCGCTTCTTGTGGATGTGGCCGAACGCGCGCATCAGCGTGATGGGCGGCGAGCAGGCCGCGGCCGTGCTCGCAACCGTCAAGCGCGATGGCATCGAGGTCAAGGGTGGCGCGTGGTCGAAGGATGAAGAAGCGGCGTTCAAGCAGCCGATCCTCGACCAGTTCGCGACCCAGGCGCACCCGTACTACGCCAGCGCGCGCCTGTGGGACGACGGCGTGATCGATCCAACGCAGACCCGCCACGTGCTGGCGCTCGCGATTTCTGCGAGCCTGAACGCGCCGATTCCTGAGGCGAAGTTCGGCATCTTCCGGATGTAGATGTGTAGACTGAGCGTCTTTGCAAAGTTTTATACACATCATGCGCACTAACATCGAGATCGACGACGCCCTCATGAGCAAGGCGATGCAGGCGGGCCCGTACCAGACGAAGAAAGAAGCGGTCGAAGCGGGTTTGAAGTTGCTTGCTCGTCAGGTCGCGTACCGGGAAATTCTCAAGTGGGAGGGAAAGCTCAAATGGGAAGGCGACGAATCGATCGACTGGACCCAACCGGAGAAGCCCGCGCCCGTCGCCGTGGTTTTGAAAGCGGTGGCCGCGGCTGCGCCCAAGGCGAAGCGCGTGAGTCGCAAGGCTCTCCCGGCTGTCGAAGCCCCAACGCCGAGCAAGCGCCGTGCTGGTCGTTGATTCGTCTGTCTGGATCGAATTCTTCAACAAGACCGGTGCCCCGACTGCGGAGTTGCTCAAGCACATCCTGCGCAACGGCGAAGTTCGCATCGTCGTTCCGGACCTCGTTTTGTTCGAGGTCTTGCGCGGGTTTCGGTCGGAACGCGCTCACCGTGAGGCGAAGCAGCTGATGGAGTCGCTCGACATCGAACCCACCGCCGGTCACGATCTTGCACTCGCCGCCTCAGGCCACTACCGCAGCCTGCGCGCGCACGGAATCACGGTACGCGGCCCGATCGACGTGCTCGTCGCCTCGTTCTGCATCGAACGCGACTACGCCTTGCTGCACCGCGACCGCGACTTCGACGCCTTCGAAGATCTGCGCGGCTTGCGCGCGTGGCGGCATTGAGCGAGAAGGCATGCAACTGACCTTGATGCCGCTGACCGAACGCGATCTGCACGAGCTGATCGAGGCGCCGGATGCGTTCGCGCAGCGCCACGCGCTGACGATTGCGCTAGACGCGTGCGCGCCGGCGTTCATCTACAAGCGCGCGCTTACGAACATGCGGGCCGCGCCCGACTGGGCCGGCGTGCTGAGCACCCGCTTGTATGTGCTCGACGCCGAGCGGCACGTCGTCGGCTCGGGCGGCGTCAAGGTGCCGCCGCTCGATGACGGCGAGGTCGAGATCGGCTACGGCATGGCGCCGGCCTGGCAGCGCAGAGGCCTTGCCACGCAGGCGGCCCGCCTGCTCACCGGCGAAGCACTGGCCCACGGCGCCAGTAAGGTCAGTGCCTTCACGAGGCCCGACAACACAGCCTCGTGGAAACTGCTGCAACGCATCGGCTATTCGCGCGACGGTGAAACGACCGACCCTGTCGACGGCTTGGTCTGGCGTTGGCTGCACCGCGGGCGCAACAACCGCGGATGACGATGGACAGCATCTACATCACGCCCGAACACGAGCTGCTGCGCGAGCAGATCGCGCGCTTCATCGCGCGCGAGGTCGAGCCGCACGCGCTCGCGTGGGAAGAGGCCGGCTTCACGCCGCGCGAGGTGCTGTGCAAACTCGGCGATGCGGGCCTGTTCGGGCTGATGTACGGCAGCGCGTACGGCGGTGCCGAGGCCGACGCGCTGACCAACCTCGTGTTCGCCGAAGCGCTGTCGCAATCGACCTTCGGCGGCTTCATCATCACCGTGCTGGTGCACACCGACATGGCGAGCCCGCACCTGCACCATGCCGGCAGCGCGGCGCAGCTCGACAAGTACATGCCCGACGTGATCGCGGGCCGCAAGATCACCGCGGTCGGCATCAGCGAGCCGGGCGCGGGCTCTGACGTGGCCGGCATCAAGACGACCGCAAAACGTGTCACCGACAAAACGGGCGACGCGTGGGTGCTCGACGGCACCAAGCTCTTCATCACCAACGGCGTGCATGCCGACCTCTATTTCATCGCCGCCAAGACCAGCAACGCGCGCCACGGCATGTCGATGTTCATCGTCGAAAAGGGCACGCCAGGCTTCACGGTCGGCCGCGCGCTGAAGAAGTCGGGTTGGCTCTCGTCCGACACCGCCGAGCTGGTGTTCGACGATTGCCGCATCCCGGCCGCCAACCTGCTCGGTGAAGAGAACCAGGGCTTCTATTCGGTGATGAAAAATTTCCAGACCGAGCGCATCGCACTCGCCGCGATGGCCATCGGCCACTGCACGCAGGCGTTGAAGCTGGCCCTCGATTTTGTGCGCCAACGCCAAGCCTTCGGCGCCCCGCTGTTCGAGAAACAGGTGATCCGACAGCGCCTCGCGATGCTCGACGCCAAGGTGCACGCCGCGCGCGCCTTCATGTACGACTGCGCGTGGCGCGTCACGCAGAAGCAAGACGTGGTGCAGCAGGTCTCGATGCTGAAGGCGCTGACCGGCGAACTCGTCAACGAAGTGGTGCACACCTGCCAGCAGTTTCACGGCGGCATGGGCTATATGCGCGACACCGCGATCGAGCGCCTTTGGCGCGACGCCCGCATCCTCGCGATCGGCGGCGGCGCCACCGAGGTGATGCTCGACGAAGTCGCGAAGCGCTATTGACGACGAAAGATCCAGCATGACCACCCTCGACATCCGCCGCCCGTCGCCCCACGTCGCCGAGGTCTGGCTCAACCGACCCGACGTGCGCAACGCGTTCAACGAAAGCGTCATTGCCGAACTGCAAGCCGCGTTCATCGCCTTCGCGGTCGATGCCGACTTGCGCGCGGTCGTGCTCGGCGGCCACGGCAAGGCGTTTTGCGCCGGCGCCGATCTTTCGTGGATGCGCGCGATGGCCGGCTTCGACTGGGCGCAGAACCGTGCCGACGCGCAGGCGCTGGCCGATATGCTGTGGGCTGTGTGGCGCTGCCCGGTGCCGGTGGTCGGCCGTGTGCAGGGCGACTGTTATGCGGGCGGCGTGGGCTTGGCCGCGGTGTGCGATGTGCTGGTCGCGGCCGAGGGCGTGCACTTCTGTTTAAGCGAGGCCAGGCTCGGCTTGCTGCCGGCAACGATCAGCCCGTACGTGATCCGCGCGATGGGCGAGCAGGCGGCGCGGCGTTACTTCGTCACCGCCGAACGCTTCAGCGCGACGCAGGCGGCGGCGATGGGCTTCGTGCACGAGGTGGTCGCGGCCGATGCGCTCGATGCGAAGGTCGCCGAGATCGTCGCTTCGCTGGTTGCCAACGGCCCGATGGCCACATGTGCCTGCAAGAGGCTGGTGCAGGACGTGGCCGGTGTGCCGCTCGACGCCGCGCTGCGCGACGAGACCGCACGCCGCATCGCCGACATCCGCGCCAGCGACGAAGGCCGCGAAGGCGTGCAGAGCTTTTTGAACAAGCGCAAGCCGAACTGGCTCGAGGGTTGAAATGACGCGAACTCGCACGAGGCACGGGCGCATCCCCACGGGGAATCGGCCGGCGTACGCGCTGGTCGAGGGATCGTCATGACGAGCCTGCCGATCGACACTGCCAGCCTGCTCGCGATCGCCGCGGCGCTCGGCTGGGCGAGCGGGTTGAGGCTGTATGCGGTCGTGTTTTTCACCGGCCTCGCTGGCCACCTCGGCTGGGTGCAATTGCCCACGGGCCTGCACCTTCTGCAGTCCACCGTGATGCTCGGCGCGAGCGGCTTCATGCTGTTCATCGAGTTCTTCGCCGACAAGATTCCGGGCCTCGATACGCTCTGGGACATGGTGCACACGGTTGTTCGCATTCCCGCCGGTGCGGCGCTCGCGGCGGCAGTATTCGGTGCCGATCAGGCGAGTTGGGCGATGGCCGCGGCGCTGATGGGCGGCACACTCGCTGCTACCAGCCACCTTGCGAAAGCCACCACGCGAGCGGCGCTGAATGCGTCGCCCGAGCCGTTCTCGAACATCGCGATGTCGCTCGTCGGCGACAGCGTCGTACCAGCGAGCCTGTGGCTGTCGTGGGCGCACCCTGTTGCATTTTTCGCGGCGCTCGCGGTCGCGTTGGTCATGATGGTGGCGCTCATCTGGGTGTTCGCAAAATTCCTGCGACGCCTCGCGCGGCGCGTGTCGGGCTGGTTCGGGGCGGGCCAACCGTCGACCTGAGGATAAAAAAAGTGTTCACGAAGATTCTGATTGCCAACCGGGGAGAGATCGCCTGCCGCGTGGCGGCCACCGCGAAGAAGATGGGCGTGCGCACCGTCGCCGTCTACTCCGATGCCGACGCGAACGCCAAGCACGTGCTGGCCTGCGACGAGGCGGTGCACATCGGCGGCGCCTCGCCACGCGAAAGCTACCTGCTCGGCGACCGCGTGATCGCCGCGGCGCTGGCCACCGGCGCGCAGGCCGTGCACCCCGGCTACGGATTTCTCAGCGAGAACGCGGCGTTCGCGCAGGCCTGCGCCGATGCGGGCCTGGCCTTCATCGGCCCACCGCCTGCGGCGATCAAGGCGATGGGGCTGAAGGCCGAATCGAAGCGGTTGATGGCGCAGGCCGGCGTGCCGCTGGTGCCGGGCTACCACGGCGCCGGCCAAGACCCGCAGATGCTCAAAACCGAAGCCGACCGCGTCGGCTACCCGGTGCTGATCAAGGCCAGCGCTGGCGGTGGCGGCAAGGGCATGCGCATCGTCGCCCGGGCCGACGAGTTCGACGCCGCGCTCGCATCCTGCAAACGCGAGGCGATCAACAGCTTCGGCGATGACGCCGTGTTGATCGAGCGCTACGTGACCCGGCCGCGCCACATCGAAATCCAGGTGTTCGGCGACACCTTCGGCAATTGCGTCTACCTGTTCGAGCGCGATTGCTCGGTGCAGCGGCGCCATCAGAAAGTGCTCGAAGAAGCGCCCGCGCCGGGCATGAGTGAAGCGCGCCGCGCCGAGATGGGCGCGGCGGCAGTGGCGGCGGCGAAGGCGGTCGGCTATGTCGGCGCGGGCACGGTCGAGTTCATCGCCGAACCCACGGCAGATGCGGACCTGACCTTCTTCTTCATGGAGATGAACACCCGCCTGCAGGTCGAGCACCCGGTCACCGAGGCGATCACCGGGCTCGATCTGGTCGAGTGGCAATTGCGCGTGGCCGCGGGCGAGCCGCTGCCGCAGCAGCAGCACGAGTTGCGCATTCGCGGGCACGCGATCGAGGCGCGTATCTGCGCCGAAAACCCGGACTCGAACTTTCTGCCCGCCACCGGCACGCTGCAAGTCGCGCGCTGGCCGCTCCATGTGGCCTTCGCGCGCAACGCCGATGGCGAAGGCTTTCACGACGCGGCGCCGGTGCGGGTCGACTCCGGTGTGCGCGAAGGCGATGCGATATCGCCGTTCTACGATTCGATGATCGCCAAGCTGATCGTCTGGGGAGCTGACCGCGCGCAGGCGCTCGCCCGGCTCGATGTCGCGCTCGCGCAGACGCACATCGTCGGGCTGCACACCAACGTCGCGTTCCTGCGCCGCGTGGCCGCGAGTGCGTCGTTCGCGAACGCCGACCTCGACACCGCATTGATCGAGCGCGAACGCACCGTGCTGTTCGACGCGGCGCCGCTGCCGATCGAACTCGCGGCGGCCGGTGTCGTCGCGCACACCCTCGCCGCCGAGCAGGCACTGCAGACGACCGACCCGTGGTCACGCCGCGACGGTTGGCGCCTGCACGGCCACGCCGCGCGCCGCTTCGACATCGCATCGAATGGCATGCACCACGCGTTCACGCTGGAACGCAGTGCCGGCGCGCAGACGCTCGTGCTCGGTGCGCAGCGTTGGCCGCTCGCGACTGCAGCGCGCTCGGGGAACGTTTGCGACATCACGCTGGCCGAGCAGCGCACGACGCTGACCGTGTACGCCACCGGCGAGCGCTTCGCGGTGTTCTCGCCCGACGGCTCGGCGGTGGTCGACGAGTTCGATCCGATTTCCCATTCGGCCGATGGCGCGCGCGAGGCCGGCGGCCTGGCTGCGCCGATGCCCGGCAAGGTGATCGCATTCCTCGCGGGTGTGGGTGACGCGGTGAAGCAAGGCCAGCCGCTCGCGGTGATGGAGGCGATGAAGATGGAGCACACGATCGCCGCGCCGCGCGACGGCACGATCGCCGAGTTGCTGTACGCCGTCGGCGATCAGGTCGGCGAGGGTGGTGAATTGCTGCGGATGGCGCCGGCGGCGTGATGCGTGCCGGATGTCGGCTAGCGCGCGGTGCCGCCCCAAAGGCGCGAGAGCATCGAGCGCGGCTGCGGCTTGGCAGCCAACGTGGTCATCGCCTCGGGCAAGCGCGAAACGCCGAAGCCGCAAAGTCACCGCCGAGCAGGCGAAAATGAAGGCGGAGCTGGAATACGACCGCTACCGAACGCTGCTGGATTCGCAG
>JANLUW010000151.1:0-5103 GCA_031363645.1 Rhizobacter sp.
CGGCCGAGCGCGCGGCCCAGGCGCGGGGGGTTGACAAGGCTTCGGATGCCGGTGCCGCGAAAGCGCCCAAGCAGCGCGCGCCTTCGGCCGAGCGGCCGAAGCGCGCGCATCGGAATCGGCCCTGATGTTCATGAGGCCGGGCTGTAGCCCGGCGCGTCGCAGCCGAGTTCCGAGGTGAATGTGAACCGACACTACAGTCCCGCCATGAACCCGATTCCCGACCTCCAAGCGATCGACCCCGACCCGATCGAAACCGCCGAATGGCGCGACGCTTTCGCAGCACTGGTGCAAGCCCACGGCCCGCAGCGCGCCCGGCAGGTCCTCGACGGCCTTGCGCAGCTCGCCCGTGCGCAGCGCATCGGCTGGACGCCCGAACTCGCCACACCCTACGTCAACACCATCGCGGTCGACTCGCAGCCGGCGTTCCCCGGCGATCTCGCGATCGAGGAGCGGCTGGCCTCGTTGATGCGATGGAACGCGCTCGCGATGGTGGTGCGGGCCAACCATTCCTACGGCGAACTCGGCGGTCACGTTGCCAGCTATGCCAGCGCGGCCGATTTGTTCGAGGCCGGCTTCAATCATTTCTTCCATGCGCGCACTGCGGCGCACGGTGGCGACCTGGTTTTCTTCCAGCCGCACAGCGCGCCGGGCGTGTACGCGCGTGCCTACCTCGAAGGGCGCTTCAGCGAGGATGACCTCGCGCACTACCGGCAAGAGCTCAGTGCACCGGCATTCACGCAAGGCAAAGGCGCGCGCGGCCTCAGCAGCTACCCGCATCCCTACCTGATGCCCGATTTCTGGCAGTTCCCGACCGGCTCGATGGGCATCGGGCCGATCAGCTCGATCTACCACGCGCGCTTCATGCGCTACCTCACCGATCGCCGTTTGCTCGACTGCGATCAACGCAAAGTCTGGGGCGTGTTCGGCGACGGCGAGATGGACGAGCCCGAATCGATGAGCGCATTGACGCTCGCGGCGCGCGAGAAACTCGACAACCTGGTCTGGGTCGTCAACTGCAACCTGCAGCGGCTCGACGGCCCGGTGCGCGGCAACGGCCGCATCATCGACGAGCTCGAAAAGCTCTTCGCCGGTGCCGGCTGGAACGTCATCAAGCTGGTGTGGGGTTCCGACTGGGACGGCCTCTTCGCGCGCGACACCAGCGGCGCGCTCGCCCGCGCTTTCGCGACCACGGTCGACGGCCAGATGCAGACCTTCGCCGCAAAAGACGGCCGCTTCAACCGCGACAACTTCTTCGGCCAGAACGACGAACTCAAGCGCCTCGCCCAAGGCATGACCGACGAGCAGATCGACCGACTGAAGCGCGGCGGCCACGACCTCGTGAAGATCCACGCGGCGTACGCGGCGGCCGCTGCGCACCGCGGCCAGCCGACCGTCGTGCTCGCGCACACGAAGAAGGGCTACGGCATGGGCAGCGCGAGCCAAGGCCGCATGACCACGCACTCGCAAAAGAAGTTCGAGAGCGTCGACCTGATCGAATTCCGCAATCGCTTCAACCTGCCGTTGACGGATGAGCAGGCGACCTCGCTCGCCTTCTACCGGCCGGCCGACGACAGTGTGGAAATGCGTTATTTAAAGTCGCATCGCGCGGCGCTCGGTGGCTCGATGCCCAAGCGCGAGACGGCGTGTGCGCCGGTGCCCGTGCCGGCGCTGAACGCCTACGCCGACTTCGCCGTCAACGCCGCCGGCAAAGAGATGAGCACGACGATGGCGTTCGTGCGCATGCTCGGCGGCCTGCTCAAGGATGCAGCGCTGGGCCCGCGCGTGGTGCCGATCGTCGCCGACGAAGCGCGCACCTTCGGCATGGCGAATCTCTTCAAGCAGGTCGGCATCTATTCGAGCGTCGGCCAGCGCTACGCGCCGGAAGACATCGGCTCGGTGCTCAGCTACCGCGAAGCGACCGACGGGCAAATATTGGAAGAAGGCATCAGCGAGGCCGGCGCGGTCGCGAGCTGGACGGCGGCCGCCACGAGCTACAGCGTGCACGGCCTGGCGATGCTGCCGTTCTACATCTACTACTCGATGTTCGGCTTTCAGCGTGTCGGCGATCAGATCTGGGCCGCGGCCGACCAGCGCGCGCGCGGCTTTTTGCTCGGCGCGACTTCGGGCCGCACGACGCTCGGCGGCGAAGGCTTGCAGCACCAGGACGGGACAAGCCATTTGGTTGCCGCGACGATTCCGAACTGCAAAGCTTACGACCCCGGCTTCGCGGGCGAGATGGCCGTGATCGTCGACGCCGGCATGCGCGAGATGCTGGTCGAGCAGCGCGACGTTTTCTACTACGTCACGCTGATGAACGAGAACTACGCGCAGCCGAGTTTGCCGGCCGATGTGCATGGCGACGTGCTGCGCGGCTGCTATCGCTACGACGGGTGGAAGGGCGATGTGCTGAAGTCGGGCGGACCGAAGCTCACGCTGCTCGGCTCGGGCGCGATCCTCACCGAGGTCGTCAAGGCCGCGCTGCAATTGACGAACGAGGGTTTCGAGATCGAGGTGTTCAGCGTCACGAGCTGGAGCGAGCTCGCGCGCGACGGCCAGCGCTGCGAGGCGGCCGATTTGCGCGGTGAAGCCGCAGCGCTGCCGTTCATCGCGCGGCAACTCGCGCGCAGTTTGGGGCCCGTCATCGCGGCAACCGACTACGTGCGCGCCATGCCCGAAAGCGTGCGCGCGTTCGTGCCCGCGGGTCGGCGCTACTTCACGCTCGGCACCGATGGTTTCGGTCGCAGCGACACGCGCGCCGAGCTGCGCAAATTCTTCGGCGTCGACGCTGCCACGATCGTGCGCACCGCGAAGGCCGCGCTGCGGTAACTCTCGGTAGGGCGGCTGCGGGCGGCGGGCTTGCATGCGTGGACAATCGCGCCTCTTATGCTTGGCTCCCCTGTGCCGGGCGCAACCCAACAAGAGGCACATTTGTTCAAGAACCTGACCGTTTACCGCGTCGGCCCGGGCTGGGCCGCCAACCCCTTCGAGCTCGAAGCCGGCCTTGAGAAGATGATCTTCGTGGCGTGCGGGGCAACGCAGCCCGTTTCCGCCGGCTGGGCGCCGCCGCGCGGCGTCAAACATGCGCCGCTGGTCGAGTCGATCGGCGGGCAATGGCTGATGAAGCTCGTGATCGAGCAGCGCGTGCTGCCGTCGGCGGTGATCAAACGCAGTGTCGACGAGCGTGCCGCGCAGATCGAGCAGGCCACTGGCCGCAAGCCCGGCAGGAAGCAGCAAAAGGAGATCAAGGAAGAGGTCGTGCTCGACCTGCTGCCGCAAGCGTTCACGAAGCAGGCGGCGATCAAGGTCTGGCTCAATCCGAAAGACCGTTTGCTGATGATCGATGCAACGAGCCCTGCCAAGGCCGACGAGGTCGTCACGCACCTCGTGAAAGCACTCGACGGCATCGTGCTCACGCCGCTGCACACCGCGCTGTCGCCGGCTGCGGCGATGTCGGAATGGCTCACCACCGGTGAAGCGCCGAGCGGCTTCAGCGTCGACCGTGAATGCGAGTTGAAATCGCCCGACGAAACCAAGTCGGCCGTGCGCTACGCGCGCCACGCGCTCGACATCGACGAGGTGCGCCAGCACATCGCGAACGGCAAGGTGCCGACCCAGCTCGCACTCACCTGGCAAGGCCGCGTGTCGTTGCTGCTGACCGAGGCGATGCAGGTCAAGAAGATCGCGTTCCTCGAAGGCGTGTTCGAGGGCGTCTCTTCCAACGCTGGCAAGCCGGCGAAAGACGAAGCCTTCGATGCCGATGCCGCGATCGCGACCGGCGAGCTCGGCAAGCTGATCCCCGACCTGATCGAAGCCCTCGGCGGCGAGCACCAACCGGGCGTGCCGGCGTTGGCGGCCTGAACCGGGCTTCCCGCGACCAGTCCGCTACCAGCGCGCCGCGAGGTCGCGCGTGAGCTGGGCTGCGGGCACCTCGCGGCAACCGCGCGCGTTCTGCCCCGACCACAGCGGCGAAAAGTCGCCGCTGCCCGCCCGCTCGGCTGCCGCGCGCAAGGGTGCGATGGCCGCTGTGGCGAGCGGAAACGCCGGTGCCGCGCCGGTGATCGGTCCGAGCTCGCGCATCAGCCGGTTGACGATGGCGCGCGCGGGTCGGCCGGTGAACAGATTCGTCAGCGCGGTGTGCTCGGCTGCAGGGCTTTTCAGCACGGCGCGGTGCGGTGCGCTCGTCGTCGCTTCCGGGCACAGCAGGTAGGCGGTGCCGACCTGCACGCCGGCCGCGCCGAGTGCGCGTGCCGCTGCGACGCCGGCCGCAGCGGTGATGCCGCCCGCTGCGATCACCGGCACGCGCACTGCGGCGACAACCTGCGGCAACAGCGCGAAGGTGCCGAGCTGCGTCGTCAGGTCATCGCCGAGGAACATGCCTCGGTGCCCGCCCGCCTCCAGGCCTTGCGCGATCACCGCGTCGACGCCTTGCGCTGCGAGCCAGCGCGCCTCTGCCACGGTGGTGGCCGAGGCGATCACCTTCGCGCCCCACCCCCGCAGCCGCGCCAGCAGCGCGGGCGGCGGCAGGCCGAAGTGAAAGCTGACGACCGCCGGGCGAAACGCTTCGAGCACATCGGCCGCGCCACCGGAGAACGGCGCGCGACCCGGGCCGGCAGCGATCGCGCTCGCGTCTATGCCGAACTCGGCGAAGTAGGGCGCGAGCGCAGCGCGCCAGGCCGCTTCGCGTGCAGCGTCGGGCGCGGGCGACGAGTGGCAGAAGAAGTTGACGTTGAAGGGCTTGCTCGTGTGCGCGCAGATCGCCTCGAGCTCGCTGCGCATCGCCTCGGCCGTCAGCATCGCGCAGGGCAGCGAGCCCAGGCCGCCAGCCTCGCTGACCGCGAGGGTCAGGGCGCTGGTCTGAACGCCGGCCATCGGCGCCTGGATGATCGGGAGTTCGATGCCGAACAAGGTTCGAATTGAGGTCATGGTCGGCTCAAGGGTGGCGAGCCGCCCAACTTACAACCAATCTCAGCCGAAGCGCGTGTCCGTTTGCTCCAACAGGTCATCGACGACCGAAAGCAATTCGCCGACGCTCACCGGCTTCGTCAGGTAGTGCGTGCAGCCGGCCTCGAACGCGGTTTCGATTTGCTGCGCCAGCGCATCGGC
>JANLUW010000028.1:0-6953 GCA_031363645.1 Rhizobacter sp.
TCAGCTGCCGATGACGGAGACGGCGTGGGCGTCGGTGACGCGGCGCAAAGCGGCCGGTCCCCTCAGGGCCGCTTCAGAAAACTAGAGCCATAAGATGCGGTGCCGGTCAGCGGTCGGTCCTGTGGGCCGGCAATCGACCCAATCCGGGCGTCCGATCGGCGCAATGCAAAGCCTTGAAGCGGTCGTCCGAAAGTGCGCCTGAGGCCGGAGCAAAAGCGCATACCGGCGCTGCATGAACCCCACAGGCGACATAACGATATGCGCGGTGCCTACACGCCAAGACGTCTTTAGCCTAAGCGCCGACCACAACGTGACTGAGGACGTCGTACCGAACCCGCGCCAGATCCAGGCCAAACGGCACCGTGATGATGGCCCGCGTTGGCGTAAGCTCGGTCTCCCGACGCGCTATCCAATGGAGCCCGCAATGCCCGGCCTGAACCCCGATGTCGACCCCGATGGCCTGCTTGAATACTCGGTCGTCTACACCGACCGCGCGCTCAACCACATGTCTAAGAAATTCCAAGGCGTCGTGCGCGACATCGGCGCGATCCTGAAGCAAGCGTACGGCGCGAAGTCGGCCGTGATAGTGCCCGGGAGCGGCAGCTTCGGCATGGAAGCGGTGGCACGCCAGTTCGCGACCGGCCGCAAGTGCCTGGTGCTGCGCAACGGCTGGTTCAGCTACCGCTGGACGCAGATTTTCGAGATGGGGGGCATCCCGTCCGAAGCGATTGTGCTGAAGGCGCGGCGCAGCGGTAGCGGCCCGCAAGCCGCGTTCACGCCAGCGCCGATCGACGAGGTCGTGGCCCACATCGCGCAGACGAAGCCCGATGTGGTCTTCGCTCCGCACGTCGAAACCTCCTCCGGCATGTTGCTGCCCGACGGCTACCTGCGCGCCGTGGCCGATGCGGTACACGCAGTCGGCGGCCTGGTCGTGCTCGACTGCATCGCCAGTGGCGCCATGTGGGTCGACATGCGCGCCACCGGTGTCGACGTACTCGTCAGCGCCCCGCAAAAGGGCTGGAGCGGTTCTCCCTGCTGCGCCTTCGTGATGCTCGGCGAGCGCGCCCGCGAACGCATCGACTCGACCACCAGCACCAGCTTCGCCTGCGACCTGCGCAAGTGGCTGCAGATTGCCGAGGCCTACGAAGGCGGCGGCCACGCCTACCACGCGACCCTGCCGACCGATGCGCTGGTGCGCACCCGCGACGCGATGCAGGAGACTCAGGCGCGCGGCTTCGAGACATTGCGCAATGCGCAGGTCGCGCTCGGCCGCGGAGTGCGCGCGATGCTTGTGCGCAAGGGCTTCGCCAGCGTCGCGGCTGAAGGCTTCCAGTCGCCGAGCGTGGTGGTCAGCTACACCACCGACCCGGAGCTGAGCAACGCGAAGAAGATGCTCGCCTTGGGCCTGCAGATCGCGGCTGGTGTGCCGCTGCAGTGCGATGAGGGGGAAGACTTCCGCAGCTTCCGCGTCGGCCTGTTCGGGCTGGACAAGCTCGGCAACGTCGAGCGCACCGTTCGCTCGCTGGAGCAGGCGCTCGGCCTGTCGATGGTTCTCGCGCCCGGCACCACGCCGCAGCGGGAGGCTGAGCGGGCCGCCTGAGGGCCGACGAGTCGGTCAGGCGCTAAGCGCTCAGAACAGCCCGACGATCCGCCCGTCGTCAGTCACGTCTATGTTCTCTGACGACGGACTGGCCGGCAGCCCGGGCATCGTCATGATCTCGCCGCAGACCAGCACGATGAACTCGGCGCCTGCCGCGAGCCGCACCTTGCGCACGTCGATCACATGGCCGGCGGGCGCGCCGCGCAGTTTCGGGTCGGTCGAGAACGAGTACTGGGTCTTCGCGATGCAGATCGGAAAGTGGCCGTAGCCGGCCGCCTGAAGTTCGCGGATGCGCGTGTGGACCTTGGCGCTGGCGGTCACTTCGGCGGCGCCGTAGATCGTCTTGGCGACTTTGTTGACTTTCTACCAGAGCGTGTCGGCATCCTCATAGACGAAGCGGAAATCGGGCGGTGTCGTGCGTCCTAGCCGCACCACTTCGCGCGCGAGGTCGACCGCGCCGGCCCCGCCCTCAGCCCAGTGGCGCGCGATCACGACCGGCACCTCATGATGCGCAAGCTTGCGCTGCATCAGCTCGAGTTCGGCTGTCGTGTCGTGCACGAAGTGGTTGACCGCGACCACGCACGGCAGCCCGTAGTGATTGCGCACGTTGTTGAGGTGGCGCTCGAGGTTCGCTAGGCCCTTGCTCACAGCCGCGAGGTTCTCGCCAGCGAGGTCTTGTCTGTCGACGCCGCCGTGCATCTTCAGCGCGCGCACTGTGGCGACGATCACCGCCACGTCGGGCCGCAGGCCAGACTTGCGGCACTTGATGTCGACGAACTTCTCGGCCCCAAGGTCGGCGCCAAAGCCGGCCTCGGTGACGACCCAGTCGGCGAGCTTCAACGCCGCGCGCGTCGCAATCACCGAATTGCAGCCGTGCGCGATGTTGGCGAACGGGCCGCCGTGCAGGATCGCCGGGTTGTTCTCGATTGTCTGCACGAGATTGGGCTTGATGGCCTCGCGCAGCAGCGCAGCCATCGCTCCATGCGCCTTCAGTTGCGCCGCGGTGACCGGCACCCCGCCGCGCGTGTAACCGATAACGATACGCGCCAGCCGCTGCTTCAGATCGGCCAGGTCGTTCGCTAGGCAGAGGATCGCCATCACTTCAGATGCGACGACGATGTCGAAGCCGTCCTCACGCGCGAAGCCGTTGGCCGGGCCGCCCAGACCGATCGTGATGTCGCGCAGCGCGCGGTCGTTCATGTCGACCACCCGGCGCCAGGTGATGCGCCGCGCGTCGATGCCAAGCGCGTTGCCGTGGTGGATGTGGTTGTCGATCAGCGCTGCGAGTAGGTTGTGCGCTAGCGCGATGGCGCTGAAGTCGCCAGTGAAGTGCAGGTTGATGTCGACCATCGGCACCACCTGCGCATGGCCGCCGCCGGCCGCGCCGCCCTTCATGCCAAACACCGGTCCGAGCGATGGCTCGCGCAGGCACACGATTGCCCGCTCGCCGATGTGGTTGAGCGCATCGCCGAGGCCAACTGTCGTCGTCGTTTTGCCTTCGCCGGCTGGTGTCGGGCTGATCGCGGTCACGAGTACGAGCTTGCCGTCGGGCCGCCCCTTCAGCGAGTCGAGGTACGACAGCGAGATCTTGGCCTTGTAATGGCCATACGGTTCAAGGTGCTCGTCGGCAATGCCCAGACGATCGCGTCCGAGGTCCGTGATGCGCAGCATGTTGGCCGACTGCGCGATGTCGATATCGCTCCGCACGACTTCTCCTGAGTTGTGATCGATCGGCGCACCGTCAGGGCACGCTCGTGGCCGTCGATCGTAAAGGAACCGGCCGCGAGCGCCGAGGCCATGGCCGCCGTGGCGTGCAAGCTGCCGACCGGAGAGGAGCGGCAGCGCTCGATCCAATTCGGCGGGTCTCGAGCCGCGCACGCACGAGCCCGATCACGATCTTGAGCGGCGCGATCGCAATGACGAGCTTCAACATGTCGACGCCACGATGCCACGCCGAGTCAACGCCGCATCGACGCGCCGACACCTCGGCGTGTCGCCGCTGTTGTCCCCATACCTGAAGGTGGACGACGATCCGAAGCGCATGGCCACGTGCGCGACGAGCGACGCGGCCACGGTGTTCGAGGTGCCTGCGTCCCTCTTCGCCAATATCGCGCCGGGCCCTTGCAGCTACTCCCTGCTGACCAGTGTCAGCAGCCTGGAATGCTGTGAACTGATTCTGAACTCGGAGTTCCGGCCGGTCCCGGCCCCAGTATTACGCGCCTTCCTGGCCGACGTCGGCATCGCCGATATCGACGCCGGCTTCTACTTCCGGCTGCTGCTCTGATTCACGACCGACTCAGTACGACGACCGACGAGTACATGCGGAAGAGCTCGGGGGTTGCGTCTGCGACCGACGTCGCGCAGCGGGCCGAGGAGGCCGCGATGATTTTCTATCCGGAGGTGGCCACAATGTTCGTTTATGGCGCGGCCGCTCGAGAGGACGTCGAGGCCGCGTTGAAGGCGAACGGCCAGAAGGCATTCCTTCCGCCGCAGATGAAGCTGATCGAGCCGGCTGCGCAAACACCCAGGCAACGGTGCCGGCGGCCTCAAGTGGCTGTACGCTGGCTGATAGTTTGGCGCCCAGATAGCTGACGACAGTCAAAGACCGCTTTTGGCCGACCGCGGTCTAACGACGAACCTCGGCTGCCGACCCCGAGCTGCCCGTCACCAGCGCGCGCCAGTCGACCTTCAGCCGACCGGATCGTCAGCCGCCCTGCCTCAAACCTCTCGCTTCGCCCACGCCGCCACGATCTCGCGGTGGTGGGGGATGTTGCTCAGAAAGCCCTGGCGCAGCGCGGGGTCAGCGCCGTGTTGGCTGCTGTTTCGGCTGATGGCGTTGGCCTGCGCCATCAATGCGGTGTGGGCGCGGGCCAGCCAGTCGGCGGCAGCGGGGTCGCCGGCGCGGGCAAAGGCCTGGTGGCAGGTGAGCTCGATCAGGCGTGGGCATTCAGCACCGTCCAGCGTGCCGCCCGCGGCCACGTGGCTCAGCAGCGGTTGCAACGCGGCCAGCGCGGCCGCGGCGTCGCCTTCGGCCAGCGCCACGCGGGCCAGACCGGCGCTGGCGTCGTGCTGATGGGCACTGCCGATCTCCAGCGCCCGGGCATGCGCCTGCGTGTAGGCCTGCCGCGCTTCGGCGACGCGGCCCAGGGCCAGTTCGGCATCGCCCAGCCGCACGCCGGCATCCACCGCGCGGTCGCGCGCCTGCGCCGCCACGGTGATCTCCAGCGCCTGCCGCGCCAGCGCCAGGGCCCGCGCCTCCTGGCCCTGCCACAGCGCCAGTTCCGACAGATCGGCCAGCGTCGCGCCCTCTATTACCCGGTCGCCGTTGGCCCGTAGCATCTGCAGCGCCGCGTCCAGGTCACGCCGGGCCTGCACCAAGTCGCCCAGTCCCAGCCAGCCGCCGCCTTGGTTCGACACGCTGATGGCTTCGTTGACCCGGTCGCCGGTCTCGCGGTGGATCTGCAGGCCCTGCCGGTTCAGTTCGATCTTGCCGACCAAGTCGCCCTGCATCTCGGCGGCGACGCTTAGCATATTGAGCAGCCGCGCCTCGACCCCGCGCAGCCCCAGCCGGCGGGCCTCTTCCAGGCCCTGCAGCGCCAGCGCCCGGCCGGCATCGATGCGGCCCTGCAGCACCTCCGCTACTGCCAGCAGCCGCAGCGAAAGCAGCCGCAGGCCGTCGTCGCCGGCCCGCGTGGCGCAGGCCAAGCCGTGGCGCGCCGCGCTCTCCTGCGCCGCCCAGTCGGCCATGCGCATCGCGCGGACGCAGCGGCGCATAGCCACTTCGGCGCGCCGGCGGTCGTCGGCCAGCGCGTCGGCCAGATGCTCCAGCGCGTCCAGGTCGGCGGCCTGCTCCACGCGGCGGGCCTGCAGGCCCAGCGTCTTCTCGCGCGCACTCAGCAGCCGCCAGCGCAGTTCGGTCTGGGCGGGTGATGCGGGTGAAGCGGGTGGTGCGGGTGGTGCAAATACTGCCGCCTGCGCATCACCCAGCAGCGCCAGCGCCCGGCCCACGTGGGCCAGCACGCGGTCGTGCGCCATGCGCTGCCCGGCATGCTCGGCCGCGCGGGCGTGGAACTCGGCGGCGTTGGCGCCGTCGGCCGCTTGCTCGAAGTGCTCGGCCGCCAGGCCCAGGAAGTCGCCGGCGCGCAGGCTGCCTTGCTCGACCAAGCCGGCCAGCCACTGCGCCACCTTGGCGTGGCCTTCGCGCTTGTCGCGCTTGAGCACGGTGTTGTAGACCACCTGGTGCAGCACCTGGTGGCGGAAGGCGTACTCGCGCACGCCGGCGTGCAGGCCGCCCTGCTGCGCGTCAGCCCGCGGCAGCGTCAACTCGCGCTGCACCAGCGCGGGCAGTTGCTCGGCGGCTTGCGGCTCTACCGCCGCCAGCGCTTGGTCCCAGAACACGGCGCCCACCACGCTGGCCTGCTGCAGCGCGCGCTTCTCGGGCGCCGGCAGCCCGTCCAGCCGCGCCTGCAGCACGCCGGTGAGCGTGGGCGGCACGTGCGTGACGAGCAGGCGTTCGGCGTTGACCTTCCAAGCACCATCAGGCTGGCCGGTCTGGATGGCGCCCTGGTCGATGAGCATCCTCAGCAGCTCTTCCATGTAGAAGGGGTTGCCCTCGGCGCTGCTGGTAAGCAGTTCGCGCAGGGCCGCCGGAATCTCGGGCAGCTTCTTCAGCAGTTCGTTGGCCAAGTCGCGGCTGTAGCCCTTGCTCAGCGGCTGCAGGTCGATGCGGGTGTGCAGCCCCTCGGTGCTGCTCCAGTCCGGGCGCCGCTCGAACAGCGCGGGTCGCGTGAAGCCGAGCACCAGCAGCGGCACATCGCGGTTCACCTCGACCAGGTAGTTCAGGAAGTCCAGGCTCTCGCTGTCGGCCCCGTGCAGGTCCTCGAGCTGGAGCACGACGGGCGAGCCGTCGCTGGCGCTGACTCTTCGAAACAGTTGCGCCGCAGCGTGGAAGGCGCGGTTCCTGATCTGCCTGGGGTCGTCCAGGATGCCCCTGATGTGGCGGCTGCCTCGCCACTCGATGCCGATCAGGTGGCCCAGCAGATGGGCGTGGGCTTCGGCCAGGTCGGAGCCGTCGTCGTGCACGAAGAGCGGCACGATGCCGTCTTCCATCTTGCGGTGCGCGGCCTCGAGGCTGTCGTCGTCATTGATCTGGAAACGCCAGGCGATGATGTCGCGCAAAAGGCCGAAGGCCTGCGTGCCGTTGGCCGGCGTGGCCCGGCCCCGGTAGAGGAAGTAGCTCTCGGGCCGCGCCTCGCTCCAAGCCTCGAACTCGTACAGCAGCCGGCTCTTGCCGATGCCGGCTTCGGCCACCACCGTGACGGCCGTCAAGCTGCGCTCGGCGAACAGGCGGTGA
>JANLUW010000032.1:0-13234 GCA_031363645.1 Rhizobacter sp.
CCTGTTCATACTTTCGCAGGTCACTGGGGCGCATCGTGCAATGGCCGTTTGGGCGAGACGGCATACGTTTTGCGCCGGCAGTCCACATCGCTGCGGTTTGCAACGACATCGACACCCTGGCAGCCGTGGCCATGGGCGTGGCCGGTGCAGGCGTGACCCGGCTCAGCAGCTTTATTGCCAACCCTTTGATTACCGCCGGGCCTGCTGGAGCCGTTGTTTCTGGCCGCCGACGGACCGGCGCAGGCGCTTGCAGACCCGGAGCCTTTGGGTTATTGGGCGCTTCCGCGACCGCAAGCATCTGCCCGGCCCGGTGCGGGCGTTCGTCGACCTCATCGCAGAAGCCTTGCAGGACCACCCACTGCTGCACGCTCCGGTGTGGCCCCGCCAGCCGAACGGTTTTGAAAATCAGCCATCAGGCACCCTGCGCCGGAGGCAGGAGCGCCACGACAGCGTCGCGAACAGGGCGCCGCGGTCAGGAGCCGACAGACACGCGCAGCACGCAAAGCGGTCGACAAGCGCGAGGGCGGGTGCGGATCAATCGTTCTGATCTCGCTCGGTGAAAGTATGGACCAATGTCCCGTGACTCATCGACCCGGAGCGCAAAATCGGGTTGGGTCTGGCATTCAGGCCGGGGTTCATGCGATGTCGGTTCTGAAATGGTTGTTGATCCTTTTGGCCATGGTGGTCGTCGGTGCCATCGGCGCTGGTCAGGCTGGGCTTTTCGGGAGTTCGCCGCCGACCGACCTGGGTGTCCACGACGGCAAGCTCATGCCCCCTTCGGCGACGGACAACAGCGTGTCCAGCCAGGCCTTGCTTTACCCGGACAACCTCCAACACCAGGCCGCACAGATCGCGCCGCTGCCGCTTCGCGGTGACGGCCCCATGACCATCGCCAAAATCAGGGCTGTCGTCGAGACCATGAAAGGGGCGAAGGTCATCAAGAGCGATGCCGACTATCTGTACGTGCAGTACACGACGCCGCTGATGAAGTTTGTCGACGACGCGGAGCTCTGGTACGACCCCACCGCCCAGGTGATCCAAGTGCGTTCGGCCTCCCGAGTTGGCCAAAGCGACATGGGGGCGAACCGCATGCGGATCCAAGCCGTGCGCGCTGCCCTGATCGCGTTGCCCTGACTTCGGGCCTTGCGCGGCGCGTGCGACCTCAGGCGGTGGCGCCGAAGCGGTTCACGAAGCGCCGATCGATCCAATCCTTCCAGTGCCAGACCCAGCGGCCGTGCCAGGCCCAGCGGCCCCACGAGGCGAAGGCGTGCCGGTCGCCGGTGCTGATCAGGTAGAGCGCGCGCCGTTGTGGATGCCAAGCGTCGAGGGTGCGGCCCTCGCACGAGGCGCGCAAGTTGTGGGCCAGCGTCGGCCCGGCCCGAACCGCGAAGACGCCGGACTTCGGGCGCGCTTCCGAAAGGGCCGCGATGTCGCCGGCGGCGAACACGCAAGAGTGCGACAGGCTCTGAAGCGTCGAGCCGACCTGGATGAACCCACCGTCGTCGGTGGCCAGTCCGGCAGCGCGCGGCCAGGCCGGTGCCGCGGCGCCGGTCACGACCAGGCAGGCGTCGAAGTCCAGGGCCGTGCCGTCATCGAAGCGCATCCGGTTCGGCTCGATCCGTTCGGCTTGGCGGCCGCCGATCCAGCCGATGCCGCGGTCGGCCAACAAGGCGGCCGCTTGTCGGCGCTGCTCGTCTGGCGCGCCGTCGAGGGGCCGCGTGTCCGATCCCACCAGACTCACGCGCACCTGCGACCACCCTTCGATCGCGGCACGGTGGCGTATCGCGAAGGCCAGTTCGACCCCCGCGGCACCGGCGCCGAGGACAACCAGGTCGAAGCGCCGGCCGGCGTGGCGCAGTCGCTCGACGATCGCCGGCCACGCGGTGACGAAGCCCTCGATCGGCCGGATCGGCAACGCGTGTTCCACGCTGCCGGGCAGGTTCGCGATGGATGCCACCGGACCGGTGTCGATCGAGAGCATGTCGAAGGGCAGCTCGGCCCCGTCGTCGCAGCGAATCGATTGCCGCGCCGGATCGATCGCGACCGCGGCAGCCTGATGAAACGTGATGCCGCCACGCGCGGCCAACGCGTCCAGCGAGATCGCGCACGCATCGAGCGGGTAATGACCGGCGACCCAGCCGGGCAGCATGCCG
The DNA here is from genome assembly GCA_031363645.1 of Rhizobacter sp. Taxonomy (GTDB): domain Bacteria; phylum Pseudomonadota; class Gammaproteobacteria; order Burkholderiales; family Burkholderiaceae_C; genus LMDS01. The sequence goes on from JANLUW010000032.1 coordinate 2,154, forward strand.
GAGTAGATCTGGCGCCGGTGGGGCGTGACGAGCCGGATCTCCCAACCAGCGATCGGCCGCTCGGCCAGGCTGGCCAGAACGGCGAGCTGGGCGTGGCCACCGCCCAGCAGCACGAGACGCTTCATGGCGCGGCCTCCGCCAGCAGCGCTTCCAGGCGTTCGAGTTGTGCGGGAAGATCGACGTCCCACAGGGTCTCGAACTCGCGCACACGAAGACCCTGCGCGTGCGCGCGTGCACGGGTTTCCGGCATCACGCGGCTGGTGCTCCAGGGCATGTCCGCGAACAGTGTCGGTTGCGGCGATCGCAGGCCGACCAGCGCATAGCCGCCGTCCTCGGCCGGATGGAAAACGGCGTCGTCGCCGGCGATCAGCGCCTGCGCCGCCTCGCGCAAATGCTCGGGGCGCAACACCGGGCAATCGGTGCCGACGACGATCAACGGGCCCAACTCGCAATGCAGGCGGAAGGCGGTGTGCATGCGGGCGCCGAGATCGCCGGCGGACTGCACGAGAAGGTCCACGCCGTTGGTTTGCTTCAACGCGCGGAAGAAGCGATGCCGGCTGTCGGGGGCACACCAGACCGTGACCGCGCCGAGCCGCGCACCGAGCGCGCACGCCACGGTCATCCGCGTCAGGCGCCGTTGCAGCCGCGCGGCGCCTATCGCACCGAGCGCGGGAATCAGCCGGGTCTTGGCCAGCCCCGGAATCGGGGCCTTCGCCATGATCGCGATCTGCACGGTCGGCGGCATCTCAGGTGGGCGGTGCACGGTAGCCGTAGCGCAACGCAAGCTTCGCGGGGTCGGCGCCGAGAGAGTACGCCGCGCGCAGACGCCACATCAACAGGATCGTGCGCCACGGGCCGTGCCGTTCCCAGCGCCGTGCGGAAGTCGTGACCCGTTCGCGCAGGCAGGCTGGCGGCCCGTGGCGTTTGAGCCGCGTCGACAGCGCGACATCCTCCATCAGCGGCTGGTCCGGAAAGCCGCCGATCCGGTCGAACAGGTCTTTCCGGACGAAGATGGCCTGGTCGCCTGTCGCGATGCCGGTCCAGCGTGAGCGCAGGTTCATCAGGCCCTCGACGATGCGCATCACCGGCCGCGAACTGTCAATCGCCACGTCGAACCGGCCCCAGTGGCTTCGGCCGAGTGCGGCGCGCCGCACCAGCGTGTCAGCGTTGTGCGGCAGTCGCGTGTCGGCGTGCAGGAACATCAGCAGGTCGCCGGTACAGACAGCCGCGCCGGCATTCATCTGACGCGCTCGTCCCTGCGGGGCGACGAATGCAAGGTCGGCAAGGTCGGCAGCGATGACCAGCGAACGGTCGGAACTGCCTCCATCGACAACGACGACCCGGGCGCCTCGCTTTCGAAAGCGCTGCAACTCACCCAGGTGCATCGCAAGGATCGGCCCTTCGTCCAACACGGGGACAACGATGCAAAGCGTGGGCTTCACGAGGTGCATGTGTCACCGCGCATCGTTGAGCGACCAGTCGTAGTCGAGGTGGACGATCTTGAATCGACCCGCCCGGATCTCGGCGCTCGACGTCGGCGTTGTGCCCAGCGCGTCCGCGTGGCGAATGAACAGCGTCTGCAGCGACGACAGGCCCTGGTGACCGCGCTCGAAGTCTGCGTGGTACCAGTCGAACAGCTTCGATACCGACAGCGTTGCGCTCTCTGCCTCGAACCGGTTGCGGCTGCGGTCCGAAAGGAAGCGGCGAAAGGCGTCGTCGAGTTGCGCACCGAGTCGTTCGCCGACGTAGGCTTCGTCGCGCAACATCGGGCAGCCGACCGATGCGCACACGACGGCCACATGGATTCGCGGATCGTCGAACGCTCCCGGCGCGCGAATGAGGCCGTGTTCGACATCGTCCAGGCTGCGTCGCTCGCCGAGCAGCGTGAAGAACTTGCGCTTCCACGGGCTCTGGAACACGCTGCCCAGGTCCTTGATCGACTTCAGGTCGGGGTAGCGCGTCAGCACCAGGTCGATGGTGAAGGCGTTGTAGGCGTTGATCAGGAACGCCAGCCGGTCGTTGCGCGACCAGCCGCTGTACTCCTGCGACGTGACCGCGCTGACGCTGGCGAGGTAGCCGCGCAGCGGCTTCTGATCGGCACGGAGGGCGGCGTAGCGAACGGTCGAGGCCACACCACCCGGCGCGACGACGACCTGCTGCTTCAGCAGCGCGTCCCAGGCCGGGTGGCGCAGATCGAATGCCGCCTTCGCCAGTGGCGCCCACATCAATGCGCACAGCGCCAGCAACGTGATCGGAATCCAGCGTGATCGGTTCATCGGTCCTCCGGGCTCAGCCACGCCGCCACGCATGGAAGCGCTCGACCCACGCGAGCAGCCGCTGCGGCGCATGCGCGCGTTTCCAGTTGCCGGCCACGGCCTTGTTGGCCTCGGCCATCGTCGGGTAGGTGTGGATCGTGCCGAGTATCTTGTTCAAGCCGATGCCGTGCTTCATCGCGAGCACGAACTCGGCCAGCAGGTCGCCCGCGTGTTCGCCGACGATGGTGGCGCCGAGTATGCGGTCCTTGCCGGGCACCGTCAGCACCTTGACGAAGCCGTGCGCTTCGCCATCCGCGATGGCGCGGTCCAGGTCGTCAAGGGCGTAGGTGGTGACCTCGTACGGCACCTTCTTTTCGGTGGCTTCCAGCTCGTTCAGGCCAACGTGCGCCACCTCGGGGTCGACGAAGGTGGCCCACGGAATCACGCGGTAGTCGACTCGGAACTTCTTGAACGGATCGAACAGCGCGTTGACCGCGGCATACCAGGCCTGGTGGGATGCGGTGTGCGTGAACTGGTACGGCCCGGCGACGTCGCCGGCCGCGTAGATATTCGGAAAGTTGGTCTGCAGATAGGCGTTGACCTCGACCGTGCGGCCGGTGGTGACGCCCAGCTCCTCCAGCCCGAAGCCTGTCAGGTTGGCGTGGCGGCCGACGGCGACCAGCAGCGCATCGAACGCAATGCGCACCTCGGCGTTGGCGTGTTCGGCGATCAGCACCTTCTCGCCGTCGATCACCTCGATGCGCTTTGCGGTGTGGTCGAGAAGCACATCGATGCCCTCGTTGCGAAACCGTGCCGTCACCAGGTCCGAGGCGTCCACGTCCTCGCGCATCAGCAGGCGCGGCGCCTGCTCGACTTGGGTGACCCGCGAACCCAGGCGCGCGAAGGTCTGTGCCAGTTCGCTGCCGATCGGTCCGCCACCCAGCACGACCAGCCGTTCGGGCCGCTGCCGCAGGTTCCAGATGTTTTCGGAGGTGAGCACCTCGACCCGCTCGATGCCGGGAATCGGTGGCACGAACGGTCGCGCGCCGGTCGCGATGACGATGCTGCGCGTGGTGAGACGACTGACTTGCCCGTCGGCCTGGGTGACCTCCACCTCCCACGGCGAGACGATGCGTGCCGAGCCCATGACCACGTCGACGCCGAGCCCGGCGTAGCGTTCGATCGAGTCGTGTGGTTCGATCGCCTGGATAACGCGCTGCACGCGCGCCATCGCGTCGGAGAAGTCGAACTCGGCGTGGGCCGAGCGCATGCCGAATTCAGGCGCCCGCTTGACCAGCGACAGGAATCGCGCGGAGCGGATCAACGCCTTCGACGGCACGCAGCCGGTGTACAGACAGTCGCCGCCGAGCCGGTGTTTCTCGACCAGGGTCACCTTGGCTTTCACAGCGGCGGCGATGTAGGCCGAGACCAGCCCAGCCGAGCCGGCGCCGATGACCACGAGGTTGCGATCGAAGCGGACCGGTTTCTTCCAGCGGCGTGTCGCCTTTCGCGCCCTGAACAACTCGACGCCTTTCTTCGCGATCAATGGGAACAGCCCGAGCAGCGCCAGCGACGCAAGCACGCCGGGCGACGCCACATCGGCGAGCTTGTCGATGCGCGCAAGCTGGGTGCCGGCGTTTACATAGACGAGCGTGCCCAGCAGCATGCCGATCTGGCTGACCCAGTAGTACGTCAACACCCGGATCCGGGTCAGGCCCATCGCAAGGTTGATCAGGAAGAACGGAAACAGCGGCACGACGCGCAAGCTGAAGAGGTAGAAAGCGCCGTCCTTGCGCACGCCCTCGTTGATGGCTGCGAGCCGCTCGCCGAATTTCGCCTGCACCCAGTCACGCAACACCACGCGCGACATCAGGAACGCAAGCGTCGCGCCGATCGATGCCGCGAAGGAAGCGATCAGGCTGCCCCAGCCCAGCCCGAAGATCGCGCCGGCCGCCAGTGTCAGGATGGTCGCGCCGGGCAACGAGAGCGCCGTGACGGCAATGTAGAGACCGAAGAAGGCCAGGGCTGCCACGAGCGGGTTGGCGGCCCGCCATGCCTCGAGCTGGCCTTGCTGGCTCTTGACGTACTCCAGGCTCAGGTAGCGCTGCAGCCCGAGCGCGAAGAACACGGTCCCCGCTACCAGCAACACGGCCAACAGGCCCCAACGCTTGCCTGCGGTCACGACTCGGTCCCTGGGTCGGCGTGCGGGCGGAAGGCCTTCCAGCCCCAGCAGATGCGGGTGGCAATCGTCACGGCGCACATCGCAGCAAAAAGCAACGCGAGTGCCGCGAATTGCTGCGGCCAGAGGCACATCGCGATGAAGAACGCGAGCGTCTCGGTGGCCTCGGTCAGGCCACCGAGAAAGTAGAACGACTTGCCGGGGTAGTCGACGCTGGTCAAGGAGCGCTTTGCGGCAATGGTTGCGAACGCCAGGAAGCAGGTGCCGGTGCCGACGAACGCGGCGAGCAGCACGGCTGCCGCCAGCGCGTTGGCCGCAGGGTCCGCGATCGCGAACGCGAGCGGGATCGCCGGGTAGAACAGGAAATCCAAGCTGATGTCGAGAAAGCCGCCGCGGTCAGTCGGCGTCGTGGCACGGGCGACCGCGCCGTCGAGGCCGTCGAAGAGACGCGAGACGAGGATCAGCGCGGCACCGAGCCAGAAGGCTTGCAGCGCGATCGCGCCGGCGGCAGCCCACCCCACCGCCAGCCCGGCGAAGGTCAATGCATCGGCACCGATCCCCAGACGCACGAGCTGGCGCGCCAGACCTTCGAGGGCCGGGCGGATCAGTGCGGTGGTTTGACGATCGATCATGGGCGGCGAGACCCGATGATGACGGCGTCTTGGTCATCCGTGTTCGGCAGGGTCTGCGCGAGTGCATCGATCTCGCCCAGCACCTGTTCGACGATTGCGGTGTTCAGATAGTGGTCGACCCGGCCGCGCACGTGCGCGATCAGTGCCGGCGCGCTGAGGTCGGTCGACAAGTCTTCGCCCGACGACCTCTTCGGGCTCGCGGCACTCGAGGCGACGCGCCACTTCGCGCACCAGGTGATCGACCACAGCCACATTGCACGTCGCAGGGGCACATGCCATTCGTTCCACGCATATGCCGACGAACCCAGTTCACGCGACCAAGCGGCGTAGGCGCCCGCCACCTCGTCGACGCTGAGCGCTGCGCTGCTCGTCGCGTCCCAGGTGGTCGAGGTGTACAGGGTCGCGTGGGCCAGATCCAGCGGCGCGTGGCTGTAGCGGCACTTCTCCAGATCGACCAGTACCGCGCACCCATCGGCGCGGATCACGAAATTGCCCGGGTGCGCATCGAACGAGATCAGGCACCGCGGTGGGCGCGGCGGCTGCGCGCACAGCGCTCGCAAGTGCTCGATCTCGGCATCGATGCAGCGCCGCGCGCTGGGGTCGACCTTCGCGGCGTCCAGGTGCGCTGCCTGCGCCTCGATCTCGGCCAGCAGGTCGAGGAGGGGATCGGCGGCCGAGGTCAACGGCGCGCGCGTATCCTGCGCCGGCAAAGGCAGCTGGTGGATGCGCGCCAGCGCGGTCGTGATGGCCGACATGTCGTGCGGCAGATGCGCCGCGCGTCCGATGATCTCCTCGACGATCAGGGCGCCGCGCGGCAACGCGGCAGAAGGCGCCAGCACGCCGAGCAGCGCCGGCGTGTGGCCGCTGCGGGCGGCACGCTCGAAGCACGCCGACTGATGGACCAGGTTCGCCGCGGGCGCGAGGCCGATTTGGCTCTGCTTCGGGATACGCGCCAGCGCGCCGTGGCCGACGAGCCTCACGTGGGTGTGGGCCAGGCCGCTGTCGGGCAGCACCTCGAGCTCGGCGCCGGCCCAGCGCAACTGTGCCTGTGCCATCGCGGTGGCGAGTCGCTGCCGGACGTCCGTTGTGTCTCGCGTCATTCGAGCACGACCACCGGCCCATCTGCGGCATCGGCGTCGGCCGCGTCGTGGGTCACCATCAGCGTCGGCAGGCCGAGCCGCTGCGCGTGCTCGAAAACGAAGCGCCGGAACTCCTCGCGAAGCGCCGCGTCGAGCTTGCCGAAGGGCTCATCGAGCAACAGCAACCGCGGCTCCGACAGCAGCGTGCGGAGCAGCGCCACGCGGGCCCGCTGGCCGCCAGACAAGGTCGCGGGGTCGCGCTCGCCGCAGCCGGCGAGGCCCGCCTCGGAGAGCGCCTCGTCTACCGCGCGGCGGCGCGCAGCACGTGAGTGCACCGAGGCCGGCACGCCGAACAGCAGGTTGCCTGCCACCGACAAGTGCGGGAACAACAGATCGTCCTGGAAAAGGATGCCCGTGCGGCGTGCGTGCGGCGGTTCGTCATTCATGCGTCGTGTGCCGATCGACACGTCGCCCGTGGCCACGAACGGCGCCTGCAGGAAGCCACCGATCCAGGCCAGCAGGCTCGACTTCCCGGAGCCACTGGGGCCCATCACCGTCACCACCTGACCCGCCGCGACATCGATCGACAGGTGCCGGATCAGTTCGCGGCCGGGCAGCGCGATGCACACATCGCGAATGCGCAAGGCCTGCGCCATGCCGTTCGTCATGCCATGCCCTTGCGACGCCGATACAGCAAGGCCGGCAGCATCAATGCGGCGGCGTAGACAAGCAACGGGATGCCGGCCTGTAGCAAGGCATAGACGCCCATGATGCGCGGGTCCGCACCCGAGGACAGCGTCACGGCCTCCGTCGTCAGCGTCGCCGCCCGGCCCGCACCGGCGAACAGCGTCGGCAGGTACTGGCCCACACTCACCGCGCAGCCGATCGCGAACGCGAGCAGCAAGGGCTTGAGCAGCATCGGCAGGCGCACGCGACACAGCACCTGCCAGGGCGTCACGCCCAACGCCGCCGCGCTGCGGGCGTAGCGCGGGTCGAGCGCGCGCCAGGGGTCGGCCAACGAGAGAAACGCGTACGGCAAGACGAAGACGAGGTGGGCCCAAGCCACGGCGAGCCAGCGGCCGTCCAGACCCAGCTTCACCAGCACGACCTGAAAGCCGTAGAGAAAGGCGATCTGCGGCACCAGCAACGGTGCGTAGACCAGCCACAGTACACGGTGAGTCGGCGCGTGGCCGCGGCGCGTCTCGGCCTCGAGACAGGCGACCGCCAGCAGCACGCCAGCCAATGCACTCGCGAGCGCGAGGCCGATCGTCGTGATCACGGTCTCGGCCATGCGCGGGAGTTGCAGCACCCAGGTCTGCGACGTCCACTGCTCGGGCAAGGCGGCGGGGAAGCGCCAGCTTTGTGCCAGCGACCAGACCGCCGTGCCGAGCATCGCGATCAGGCCCAGCGTCAGCGCGGTCGCAGCGAGCCCTGCCGACACGCGGGCGATCGGGTCGACGGCCCCGGCGCGCACGCCTCGCTCGCACCAGGCTCTGCCGATGTGCGCCACTCCGATTTCACCTGCGCGCCATCCGAGCAGTGCAGCGAGCACCAGCAGGCCCTGCAAGCTGGCCGCTGCCGCTGCCGGGAAGTAGCGCTGCAGGTCGTAGTCGGCGAACCACCGGGCGGCGAGCAGCGCCAGTGGTGGCGGGTTACCCGGCCCGAGGATCAGGCCGACCTCGACGGTCGACATCGAGAACGCCAGCACGGCATAGACCGGCAGCCGCAACTGCAGATAGACGAGCGGGAAGACGAGCTTGAACCAGGCCGTAGCGGGGCGATACCCGAGCGCCGAGCCGGTCCTGCGCAGCGCGGCGTGGGGAACCTGATTCAACGCCGACACGATCATCAGAATCAGGTAAGGCACCTCCTTCAACACCAGGCCCAGCACCATGGCCAGGCCTTGGGGGTCGCGCACCGTGACCAGGTCCACGGGGGGGCGATCCCAGCCGGTCAGCAGCGGCGACGCCAGCCGCAACAGCCAGCCGCTCGGCGCGATGACGAACGCGAGTCCGATCGCCAGAGCGACATGCGGCGTGGCCAGCAACGGCGACACCATCGTGGATAGGCGGCGATAGATCGTGTGGTCTTGAAGCAGCGCGCAGAACGAGGCCGCGAATACGAGCGACAAGACCGCGGCGAGCAAACCGGTCTGCACGCTCAATTTGACCGAGGTCATCACGCCAGGTTGCGCGGCCAGCGCGCGCCAGGGATCGACCGACAGGTGTTCGCCCCCGATCGCCGGCAGGTAGCCGAAGGCGGGAAGCGCCGTTCCGACGAGGCCGGCCGCGACGGGCAGCAGAAACACCAGGATCGTGATCCACGGCGCAAACGCCCAGAGGCCGCCTGTCTGCGTGAAGGAGAGCGAACGCGGATTCATGCCGTGGTGGCCACGGCGTCAGCGTGAATAGCGCTTCTCCCACTCGGCGGTGATGCGCGTCATCCAGCTCGGGTGCGGCTCGAGCAGCGGCGAGCCGAGTTCCGCGTTGGTCGGCAGACCCGCCATGCCGGCCTTCGGCGCGAACAGCGCGCGCTGGGCGGCCGGCACCTTCGCCAGGTCGAGCACGGTCAGGTTGCCGCCCCAGGCCGGATCCTGCGCGCGGGCCTGCGTGGCGGGTTCGAGCAAAAAGTCGGCGACGACCAGCGCGGCTTCCTTGTGCGCCGCGTTGTACGGGATCGCGACGAAACTCGTGTTGCCGATCGTGCCCTTGGCCATCACGAAAATGCGCGCGCCCGGCGGCAGCAACTGGTTCGCGATCGACACGGCCGCCTCGGCCGGGTCGAAGGCCATGTGGATGTCGATCGCGCCGTCGTTCATCAACTGGCGCTGGGCCGGGCCGGTTTCCGGGAACTCGCGGCCCGCGCGCCAAAGCGCGGGCCGCAATTGGTCGTACCAGGCCCACAACGGCGCGGTGACCGAGCCGAAGGTGGCGTCGGTCGCGGGCTGCTGCAGCACCGACGGATCGGGCAGCAGGTCGCAGAGGGCCTGCTTCAGGAAAGTCGCTCCCAGGAAGTTGCGCACCGTCGGATGCGTGACGCGCCCGGGATGCTGGCGCGCGAACGCCAGCAGCGCGGGTGCCGAGGTCGGCATGTCGGCGAGCTTGTGGCGGGCGTTGTCGTAGATGTAGACGAACTGGGCCAGCCGCCACGGCGCCGCCATGCCGTCGATCGGCACGGTGAAGTCGATCAGGTTGGAGCGCTTGTGTTCGGTGTCGACGTACCGGTAGTTGGGCAGCGATTGGGTGATGGGGCCGTAGAGCAGGCCCTGCGACTTCATCGCGAGAAAGTTCGGCCCGTTGATCCAGATCAGGTCGACGCTGCCCTTCGCGTTGCGGCCCGCGCTCTTCTCGGCGACCACGCGCGTCACCGCCTCGGCGGTGTCCTTCAGCTTGACCTGCTGGACCGTGATGCCATAGCGGCGTTTTACTTCGTCTGCGGCCCAGGCGATGAAGGCGTTGGTGCGTTCGTCGCCGCCCCAGGCATTCCAGTAGACTGTCTGCCCCTTGGCGCGCGCCAGAATGTCAGGCCAGGGCAGGATTTTCGGTTCTGCATGCAGTGGCGCTGCTGCGGCGAGCGCGGCGGCGAGAAAGGCGGTGCGGGCAATGCTGGAAATCATGATGGGGCCGAACTCTGGTTGCGCTCGAGGTGCTGTTCGGCAGAGCCGAGACGCACAGACATCATGCGGAGAAGCAGGAGCATCAGCGCCGGCTCAACTGCTCGAAACGTGTGGTGAACTCGCGCATTCGAGAGCGGTTCTTACCGAAGTCGAAGAGGCCAATCAGGGAACGTGAACGAAAGTTGATCAGCTGTGCCTTTACGTCAATCCTGAAATCGACCTCGTCCCTGAAACCGATCGGCGTGGTGAAGATCAACTGCAGCCCGAGCGGATCGGCGCGGACAACCGTCGCCTCTGGAAAGGTCGCCACGGTGGCCCGGAGCAGTTCCAAGGCCTGCGCCTGTGTGCCGGCGTATCGCAGCGGCATCAGGTCGCCGGTCTCACGCGAACTCACGCAATTGCTCGGGATCAGGCACGTCAGCTCAGGACTGCTGAAATCCGGCGCTGTCGAAGCACATGCACTCAGCAGGACTACCAGTGCCAAGAACCCGAAGTCGGATTTCAGTCGAACGCCGTTGAATTCAAGTGTCATGTGTTTGTACGTCGATTATTCGGGGTTGCGGGCAGCTGCGCCGCGCTGCGCAGCACAAGTGCTGCCTCCATTTTGACTGGAGATTGAATTGGCGTGCGTCGCGCATCTCGACCAGCGACTGCTTCATTGCTTAGCGACCGGCTGCAAAGGGTCGGCTGTGTGAGTTCGCGGGTTTCGCGAGCAGCCGCTGGGCCGCCGACACTGCTGGAAGTTGACCACCGCCCGTTCGATGTGACGCGAACGTCAAGTCTTGACATGAAGCAGTCCATTGGGCCAGTTAACCTTGAGCGATCGGTCTCGGCATCGGTCGACATTCGCCCATCAAATCCGAACGGCAGCAGCCAGTCTCGGCCTGTCATCGCAGCCTGACTGTCACCGGTTGCCTTTTGCATCGGAAGTCCCGCTTCGATTAAAGTTTGTCACGCAGTAAGACCATGCCGTTTGACAGCGGCTCGCCGTGCTGCGCAGGAGCGCGGCCCCACAAGGCGGGGACGTGTCTGGATCGGGCTGTCACCCGCCTCCTTGGAGCTACTCGCATTCCCCGCTCCCTTCAAAGTGCCTCGCAGGCGAATCATTCATCGGAGCTCGCATTCCAGAACGCCTGCTGCACCCCTGGCTGGGTCTCCAACTGCACGATGACCCGATCGAGCTCGTCGGCATCGACTGCCGTCGCGTACAGCGTCGCCTCAATCTCCGCATCGGCCTGTCCGAAAGCATGCTGATCCACATCGCGCACCGGGTAGCTGGCCGCTTCGAGCAGTTCGACAAGGTGTTCACGAACCTCCGAC
>JANLUW010000036.1:0-2839 GCA_031363645.1 Rhizobacter sp.
TGCGGCTGACGAGCTCGAAGCTGCCGTTGCGCGTCAGCGCGATGCCGACCTCGGCATGGTCGAGAACGGCCTGCAGTTGGTGCAGCAGCGCCTGGGTTTCGCGCTGTTTCGACTGACGCTGTTCGACCACGCGCTGGAACGCCTCGGCGAGGTGACCCACCTCACCGGTTTCGCGTGGCCAGCGGTCGACCGCGGGCGTGTCTTCGCTCAGCATTTGCTGCGCGCGATTGCGCAGTCGCGTGATCGGTTGGGTCAGGTGCCAAGCGAGCAAACCCGCGAGCAAAGCGGCGGCCAGGCCGACCCCGGCTGCGGCCTGCAGGGCGGTACGCCGCGCGGCGGAGAGCGGCGCCATTGCCGCGGCCTCCGGGGTCATGTGCACCAGCACCCAGTCGGAAGACGGGATGCCTGTCATCGTCACCATGTAGCCGCCTGTGAGCGTGGCTGCGCCGTGGGTGTCGATGGGGCTCCCGGAGTCGCGCCATGCCCTCAAAATCTCGCCCAGGCCGGGTTCGTTGGCAGCGTTCCCGAGCACGCGTGCCGGCTCGGGGTGGGCGAGCAGAACACCGGCGCGGTCCATCACCAGCACCCGCGAACCGTCGTGATCGCCGATGCCGGACAAGTTCGACAACAGGCTGGCTGAACGCAGGCCGAGTGACCCCGCGACGACCCCGATATTGCGGCCGTCGGCCGCGATCACTGGCGCGGCCACGACCACGATCGGCACGCCCGTGACACGGCTGAGCAGCGGATCGGAGACGACCGGCTGGTCACCGGCCATCGCCTTGCGAAAGTACGTGCGGTCGGCCACGTTCGGCAGCCCCGCAACGGGCACGCCCTTCTCGACGCGCGCCAGCATGGAGCCGTCGGCACGCATCGCAAAGAAGGAGTCGAACAGCACCGCCATCGCGGGTTTATCGACCAGCATCTTCGTGATCGCGGCGGGGTCGCTCAGTTGCTCGGCGGTGGTTGCCTGCGCCAGCGCCTTGAGCGCGTTCTGCAAGGTGTCGAGCTTGCTCGCGATCATCGCGGCCATGCGCTCGCCATCGTCACGGTCGTTTTCGAGCAGCACCCGTTCGAGGTCGGCGCGGGTGGCGGTCATCGCGAGCTGCGTGCTGGCCAGTGCCGCCAACACGGCGGTCACGACCGTCACCGAAACGATCTTGAATTTCAGGGTGTTGAGCCACCGCTGAAGCGGCAAGGCAATACCGGGCAGAGCCATGAATCGTTTCCACGCGGGCGGAGGGCAAAGCGCGCACGGCCGCCGGTGCCCGAAGCGCCCCCACAGGATGCCGCGACCACGTCGGCACGATCGATCGATCAACCGCGTGTTCTCGGCCCGTCTCCATCGATCCGGCGGCCGCTTCTGCCCGGCGCCGTCAAGCGGTCAGCATGCCCCTGGTCTCGATGAACGCGACGACTTCGGCCAGCCCGGCGAGCGTCTTCAAGTTGCTCATCACGAAGGGCCGCGTGCCGCGCATGCGCCGCGTGTCGGCCGCCATCACGTCGAGGTTCGCGCCGACGTAGGGCGCGAGGTCGGTCTTGTTGATCACGAACAGGTCGCTCTTCGTGATGCCGGGGCCGCCTTTGCGCGGAATCTTCTCGCCGGCTGCCACGTCAATCACGTAGATCGTCAGGTCGCTCAGCTCGGGGCTGAAGGTGGCGGCGAGGTTGTCGCCGCCGCTCTCGATGAAGACGATGTCGGCGTTCGGAAATTTTTCGAGCATGCGATCGACGGCCTCGAGGTTGATCGAGGCGTCTTCACGGATCGCGGTGTGTGGGCAACCGCCGGTCTCGACGCCCATGATGCGTTCGGCCTCGAGCGCACCGGCAACCGTCAGCAGCCGTTGGTCTTCCTTGGTGTAGATGTCGTTCGTGACAACGACCAAATCGAAGCGATCGCGCATCGCCTTGCACAGCATCTCGACCAACGTCGTCTTGCCCGAACCGACCGGCCCGCCCACGCCTACGCGCAGCGGCGGCAGTTTGCGCGTGCGGTTGGCGATGTGGTGCAGAGCGATGGTGTTCATCGCTTCAATTATGGTGGCTCGAGTGGGAGACCGCCTGCACCACCCACCACGGCAAGCCACGATCCAGCCCTGCAACTTGACCGGTTTCGTGACATGACTCGCGCTTCTCATTGAGACACGTCATCGGCACGTCATGCCGACGACACGCCGTGGTCACCGGGAGACGCCACGATCTCATGTCATGCAGCGCGACTTCATTCCCGCCATGGCATTGCCGCTCGCCTCGCCGCGGGGTGACGACGACGAACCGGCAACCGGCCTGCGCGTGCGCACGGTCTGGATCTCGGACTTGCACTTGGGCACGCCCGGTTGCCAGGCCGGCGAACTGCTCGCGTTTCTCAGGCACCTCGAGAGTGAGACGCTATACCTCGTCGGCGACATCATCGACGGCTGGCAATTGCGGCGCGCCTGGTACTGGCCGCAGGCACACAACGACGTGGTGCAAAAACTGCTGCGCAAGGCGCGCAAAGGCACGCGCGTGATCTTCATCCCCGGCAACCACGACGAGTTCGCGCGCAAATACGTGCAGCACAACTTCGGTGGCATCGAAGTGGCGGACGAATGGGTTCACGAGACGGCGGACGGTCGCAAGCTCTGGGTCATACACGGCGACCTGTTCGACGGCGTGATCCAGTGTGCCAAGTGGCTCGCGCACCTCGGCGACACGATGCACGAGTTCACGCTGCGGCTCAATCGGCACCTGAACTCGCTGCGCGCGCGCATGGGGCTGCCCTACTGGTCGCTTTCCAAGTACCTCAAGGGAAAGGTCAAGCGCGCGGTGAGCTATGTCGGCGATTTCGAGCAGGCGGTGG
>JANLUW010000105.1:0-1543 GCA_031363645.1 Rhizobacter sp.
GCGCTGCTGACCGCGCTGCAACACGCGCTCGACGCCGTCGCCGACGACGAGAGCGCACGCGTCGTCGTGCTCGCAGCCGCCGGCAAGGCCTTCTGCGCTGGCCACGACCTGAAAGAAATGCGCGCTGACCCGTCGCTCGGCTACTACCAACGCTTGTTCACGCAGTGCGGCGAGGTGATGATGAGCGTGCAGCGCCTGCCGGTGCCGGTGGTCGCGCGGGTGCAGGGCGTCGCCACGGCCGCCGGCTGCCAGCTCGTCGCGATGTGCGATCTGGCGGTGGCCGCGAGCGATGCGCGCTTCGCGGTCAGCGGTGTGAACCTCGGCCTGTTTTGCGCCACGCCGAGCGTGGCGCTCTCGCGCAACCTGCAGCGCAAGGCAGCGTTCGAAATGCTCGTGACGGGCGAGTTCATCAGCGCAGTGCAAGCGCTGGAAAAAGGCCTCGTGAACCGTGTCGCGTTGCCCGACGAACTGGATGCGGAGGTCGAATCTCTTGTCGCCAGCATCGTTGCGAAACCGCGTGTGGCAGTCGCACTCGGCAAGCAACTTTTTTATCGCCAACTCGAATGTGGCATCGAAGCGGCTTACGAAGATGCAGCGCAGACCATGGCCTGCAACATGATGGACGCGAGCGCGCTCGAAGGCGTGCAGGCGTTCATCGAGAAGCGGCCCCCGGGCTGGTCGACGCCAGCGACAAACTGAGCCGCACCACGCCGGCTTCGTCGGGATGCCGTTGCACGGCCAGACCGCTGTGTTCGAACACGTGCAGCATCGCGGCGTTGCGGGTCAGCACTTCGGCATCGAAGCGCTCGATGCCATCGGCGCGCGCGATCTCGGTCAACACCGCGAGCAGCTTGCGACTGATGCCTTGACCCTGCACATCTTCTTCGACGGCAAAGGCGACCTCGGCGGCGCGTGTGCCGTCGGTCGTCGGCTGCATCACGTAGCCACCGCTGCCGACGATGATCTCGCCGGCCCCGGTTTGCTGCGTGACGACGAGCACGACGCGCTCGTGAAAATCGGGGTTGCACAGCCGGTCGAGATCGGCCTCGTTCAGCTCGCGCTTGTACGAGAAGTAGCGCGAGTAGACCGATTCAGCGTCGAGCGCGAGAAATGCGGCTTGCAGGCGAGCGCGGTCGTTTGGCCGGATCGCGCGCAGTACAGCGTGCGCGCCGTTGCGGAGCATGAAAGGCTCGTCGAGCAGGTGCATGTCGTCGCTCATCGCGCAGCCCTGGCTTTGCAGTTCAACGCGACGCCGCCTACATCCCGGCGTAGTTCGGCCCGCCGCCGCCTTCGGGTGCGACCCAGACGATGTTTTGCGTCGGGTCTTTGATGTCGCAGGTCTTGCAGTGCACGCAGTTCTGCGCGTTGATCTGCAGGCGGTCCGAGTTGTCGGCGTTCTTGACGTATTCGTACACGCCAGCCGGGCAGTAGCGCGCCTCGGGCCCGGCATAGGTCGCGAGGTTGATCGTGACCGGCACGCTCGCGTCTTTCAGCGTGAGGTGCGCAGGCTGGTGCTCGTTGTGGTTGGTGTTGCTAATGAACA
>JANLUW010000121.1:0-8406 GCA_031363645.1 Rhizobacter sp.
TGGCGCTCGATCGAGTACGAGGAGGTCTACCTGCATGCCTACGAAACCGTGAGCGCGGCGCGCGAAGGCATCGGCCGCTATATCAACTTCTACAACACGCGCCGGCCGCACTCGAGCCATCAAGCTCGAACCCCGGACGTGGTGTACTTCGCAGCGCTGCATCAGCCTTCGGCCGACGCAGCCTGACCCCGCAGGGTCCACTTATAAATCGCGGGAATCTGTTCAGATCAACGGAGCCAGCTCTGTCGTGCGTATCAGGCTTGGCCGTCGCTTCGCCAGGATCAGGATGCCACCCTTGCGCATCTCTTGCATGGGTGGCGCCGCCTTTCACTTAACCCGCTGGCCGTAGCTGATAGCGTAGGCACCGGGACGCGCCAACAACACCGGGTCCGCCGAGGGTTCGATGCCGTCTTGCAGCAGCAGCGGGTTGAATAGCAGCATCTTTTGCGTGCTGAACTGTTCGGGCGACATCGCGGTCATGCTCAGCGTGCCGAGCTCGATCACTTCGCGGTCAGCGGGCCAGGCGATGCTGCCGTCGTTGACCGGGTCGTTCGCCTTGGCGATCTGTGCCACCAGCCGGAACTTCACGGCACCCTTGCCGATGCGCTGCGGCAGTTCGTCCATCAGATAGTTCGGCGCTGCCGCAGACGCTTCTGCGCCACTGAGTGACTTCTGGCCCGCCACCGGCAAGATCTGATAGCGCGCGTACCGGCTCACACCTTGGGAGTTGGTGAACTTAAATGCGTTTATCCCAAAGTACGCCAGCGTGCCGAAGCTCACCGGCGCCGGCCGCGGCGTCGCGAGCCATTTGGCTGCAACAGGGTGACTGCCGAGAAACTGCTCGATGGGCGATGGTTTTGCGGCACCCGGCCCGCTCGCAGCCACGGCCTGCAGCAACCCGAGGAACTCTTCTGGCGTCGCCACCGGAAAGGTGTCGGCCGAGATGCTCACGATGTCGGTGTTGTCACCGCCAGGCAACTGGAAGCGGATCGCCATGCCGTGCGGGCTGGCGTTGGGATCGGCGTCGGGCAGGGTCGGCACACCGGTGGGATCTGAAAGTCGGATCAGCACTGGAACTGCCTTGGCGAAGTGCGGCGCCTTGCTAAGTCCGGGCGCGGTGGGCGCGGGCGTGAACTCGCCGGTCACTAGGATGCCCTTGGCGTGGTTGGCACGGTAACCCGCATGCGGACCGCCAGACAGCGTGTTGAGCGTGTCCACGATCGCAACGGGAAAGGGTTTTTGCGCGACGAGGGCAGGGTCGGCGGCCCGGGCGGCCGCCATGCTGCAAGCGATGGCAATGGCCGGCAGAGCAAAACGAGACGCGGTGTAGAGCAAGCCGGAACGAACGATTTGGCAGACGGCAATCATGGTATCGGGTGAGTGGTTGGAGTTGCCGGGAGTGTGCGGTTGGGATGAGTGCCTGACAACGGTGTTTATGCTAATGCTCGCGATTTAATCGTGTGCGCTATATCTTCACCGAAGCGATACAGGTGCCGTTTGATCGCCGCAACTCAGACGCCCGCGACAAGTCGTTCACACATAGCTTGAACTTTGATCGCACGATATAAAATATCAGCGGATGAGAACGCTCCGACCATCGTCAGTCTCTAGTGCGGCCCGCCCGCACGAGCTTGATCAGCAACTGTGCTTCGCGCTCTACTCAACGATGCTCGGCATGAACAAGGTCTACAGAGCCTTGCTCAAGGGCTTAGGCTTGACCTACCCGCAGTACCTCGTAATGCTGGTGCTTTGGCAGCACGGCGATCAAACAGTTTCCAACATTGGGACGCGGCTGTTTCTCGAGTCCCCCACCCTCACCCCGCTGCTGAAGCGCCTCGAACTTGCGGGCTTCGTCGCGCGGGACCGGTCAGTCACCGACGAGCGCCAGGTCATCGTCTCACTGACCGTCGCGGGCAAGCGCCTGCGTCAACGCGCCTCGGCAATTCCCGGTTGCGTCGCCGCTGCGATGGAGTGTTCTCCCGATGAAATCGATGCGCTGCGGTCACAGCTCACGAAGATGAGGTCGAAGCTCTACAAGAACGCGGTCTGAGCCTCAATGACGCGATCACCGATGGTCGCCGCTTTTGCACACTATTGAATAACACAGCTTAATGTGCCGGCTACCCGCAGCGGTCGCGGTCCAGAACGCGACAGTCCCGCGATCAAAATTTCCTTAAGAGCCGACATGATTCGTATCAAGGTCTGCGCCATCACCTGCTCTTGCCGGCTGCTGGAGCCACGCTTGCAGCCGGAAGTCCTGGCGTCGAGCCGATCACTCAAGGCATTCTTGAAGCGCTGGCCAAGGGCGGCGGCAAGCCGCTCGAAACTCTTTCACCAGCTGGCGCGCGCGCTGTGCTGAACGGCGCGCAAATCGGCGGCAAGCTGTCACCGGCCGACGTGAGCGACAAGATGATCACCGTGGACGGCGACTTGATCAAGCTCACACGCGTACAACCGGTCGGCGCCAAGGGCGTGCTGCCTGCGTTTATGTTCTTTCATGGCGGTGGCTGGATCCTCGGTGACTTCTTGACCCATCAGCTGTTCGTGCGCGACCTGGTGGCCGACTCTGACGCCCCAGCCGTGGTTGTGAACTACACGCCGTCACCCGGAACGCGTTACCCGGTAGTGATCAACGAGGCATACGCTGCCACCCAGTAGGTGGTCCAGAACGGCGCGCAGATCAACGTCGACGGCAGGCTCCTCGCGGTCGCCGGCAACAGCGTCGGCGGCAATATGGCGGCGGCGGTGTCACTGATGGCTAAAGCCAAGGGCGCTCGCGCACCTCGCGAACAATTGCTCTTTTGGCCGGTTGCCACCGCCAACTTCGAGACCGCTTCTTACGACGAATTGGAGCTGTATTTGTCTTCCTACAGCGGTGTCGATATGACCCTTCTCGCGGCCGAGTTCTGCTTTCCACCCCCGGACGGGCGCGCACCTAACAAACCATCCGCCACGGAAGTACGTTCACAACGCCGCTGCTGGAGGACGAGTGATTCAACGGCAGGGATTGCTTCGGCGCCCGGACTTGACCTCGACCACCTTGACCCAGCGCCGCGCACCGGCAGTCGCGCGTCAAGAAGCACAGCTTCACGAATGGCCGCTTCCCGGAGAAGGACTTGATTACGTCGATGACGGCTTTGGGTCGCTATGCAAAGCTTTCCATAGCAACCCATTGGAGCCCGTGGAGGTTTTCTGAGCGAACGACAGGTCCAATTTGGAACCCGACCGTCGCCGAAGCCGTTGAGCAAATTTGAGTTGGCGACAGCAGTCGTTGGCGTGTGCCGACCAACGACCGCGACAATTTCGCGGCCGAACGTCTGTATCCGAAAGGCCCGAACTGTTGGGGTCACGCGTTGATTGAGCCAGGCGCCGGTGGGCGCGCTTTAGTACCTCGGGCGTCGTTCCGCCTGCTGGCCTTAGCACTTTCAGCCGCGAGGCTTACGGGGCCGCACCTACCAGATCACCGATTACGACGACGGGGCTCTTGTTGCTGAAGTTGGGTACATCACCGAACACCGGACCGGACTCCGCCGCCACCGCAGCCCTGAACTGATCAGCGGTATCAAATTCCAGGTTCGTAATGATGCTGTAGGCCGGCTTACCGCCGAATGGCGTCCCCACGGCTTTCAGCACGCGCCACCCTTTGATGCCAAAGGGCTTGAACTTTGCATCGACCAGTGGCATGTGCTTGGTCATGTAGTAGTCGAGATCGAACGTCGCATCGTCGACATTCTCGTAAAGCACGGTGATCGTGGTCGCCATCATTTCCTCCGATAAAGCCACATATGAGCAAAAAATGTGCCACGTGGCAACCAGCCTGCAAGTGTCCTCATTGCCAGGCCACTTGCGCGGTGCTCGGTCGAGAACGACACGTCGCCGAGTTCGGCTGCCAGCTTGCGGCTGCTCCAGTGCGTCGAGCCGTCGCGGGGGGTGTGCTTAAGCGTTCGGTTCAGAACCCGAGCATCGAGCTTGGCCACAGGCGTCCTGGGCGCGCGACCCGGATGCAAAGACACCAACCCGGCCAGCCCATGCGCCTCGAACGCCCGCGTCCACTTCAAGACGAACTCGTCGTTGCAGGCGAGCTCGCTGCGAATGTCGACCAGGCGTTCTCCGTCGCTCCAAAGCAAAACGCACTGCGCACGTCGCGCCAGGGCGGCATTGTTGTGACGCCTGCGCATCACGGCATCCAATTCAGCGCGCTGCTCGATCGTCAACATGGTTCTTTGTATGCCTCGATCTCTGGGAGCAATGCATCGGGATTCAATGATTCAGTGGACTAGCACTGCCAGTGCACAGTGCGCGTCGAAGAGTGGGCCTGTCTG
The DNA here is from genome assembly GCA_031363645.1 of Rhizobacter sp. Lineage (GTDB taxonomy): Bacteria > Pseudomonadota > Gammaproteobacteria > Burkholderiales > Burkholderiaceae_C > LMDS01. The sequence goes on from JANLUW010000121.1 coordinate 4,323, forward strand.
CTCGTTGGCGTACTGAGAGGCAATCCCTGTTCGCAGGTTCGAGCACTTCGTTCGGTTATCGATGAGGGCCCTAGCGGCGCTTGAAGCAAATACGCGTCGGGTCGCTCGACGCGCGCGCGTGGCGTCGCCACTCGGCTTTCACCCGTCCGCGTCTTGCGAACGCCTCGCCCCTTGGGCGGCGAGGAGCAGAGAGCCGGGCCTCAATCGATTCGTGGCAGGGCGGACCTCGGCGACTGGCGCGCGTGCTGCGTCGGCGAGCTGTTGGAACTTCTTTGTGTAAGCCCTGGAAAACTCCCGGTTGGGCGTGGTGAATGATTGAAGTGTCTCTACGAGGCAGTCGCTTGGCGGGTGCGCGCCACTGCGCGGTATCCCCATGCGCAGCTCAGAGCGACGCCAAGTGTTGCCACTCCCAGCCCCGCGTTCAGTTGACCCTCCAGCGAGTAGGCATTGCACAGACGGCGGTCCGTCGTGGCCAGATACACGTCCGTTGTGGCGAGCATCGAGACGGCGTAGACCACGAAAAAATGTTGTACGACGGCAGGCGACCGGTCGACCGAATGCCTGAGCATCGCTCCACAAACGAGCAGGGACACTATTTTGAGCAGATCTACTGAGGGCAGGACCACGGCGCGGTCGATCGACACGGGGAGCATCCAATAGGCAAAGATGACTTGGCTCGCGATAAAGCCTGCCAACTCGAAGCAGTTCCACGCGTCGAGGTGTTGCAGACGTCGGCCTTGCGTCGCCGCACCCATCAACAGCCAACCGCCCAACAGCAACATCGGCATTTGCACAACCATGTGCCAGCTCATGCTTTGCTCGATCAGGCTGCGCGCGGGCGGGACGGACAAGGCACACGCAAGCACGCCCACGATGAGCCCGGCGGCTGCACCCGTTGAGAAGTTGCGAGAACCGTTCACCGAGCGGCAGCCACGGCCACATCGAGGGGCCGGTCAATGTCGTCGAAGTCGACGATGCAGATCAGTATTCCGTGCGCGTCAACGATTTGCAGCGAGGCGTTGTGTTCGAACTCGCCAAGGGGCCGAGCGATCACCATGTCCCCGAACGCGTCGAGCAGCTGCCGACGATCTTGTGGAGACGCAAGCGTGACGACGCGCCAGGTCGCAGGGTCGGCGCGCATTCGGCCTGCGTAGTCGCGCAACGCAGCAGCGTCGTCGTTCTCCGGATCGAAGCTGATTGACAGCAAGCCGACTCGTTGCTCAAGACCACGATCGACGATCTGCTGTTGCAGGCGGCCTTCGCTGGGATTTAGCACGAACGGAAGTTGCGACTGCGCATATCGAGGTTCGGCATGTACGACTTTGCCGCGCCAGGCCTGGCTGAACATTCGCCACGCCGTCTAGGCCAGCACGATGGAGAAGGCCACCATCAGCGGCTGATTGGGTATCAGCGTGGCGAGGCGTACACCCAGCGGGGCCAGCAGCAAGCCGGTGATGCCGATCAGCGCTGCCGCGCGATAGCGGACCAGACCTTCGCGCAGCCCCAGGACCGCGCCGAACGCCGAAGCGGCCCCCACCGCGATCAACCCGACGGGTGCGGCCTGCATGATCGTGAGGTGCAAGCCGAAGACCAGCAAAGGCACCGCGAGAATGCCGCCGCCCGCACCGGCGAGCGCCAGGATCAATCCGACCACCGTGCCGAGTGTCAGCGCGGCGAGACCGAGAAGGCTGACTTCCATCCGGATCCTGCGTTCAGGTGGTCATCTCGGGCTGCGCCAGCCACTCGCGGCCTTTGAGCATGACTTGCCAGTACAAGGGCGGCAGGATGCGCTCCTTGAGATACCAGGCCAGCCGGGAGGGGCGCGTGCCGTCGATCAGCCACTTCGGGAAGCTCGGTGCGAGCTTCCCGCCATAACCGAACTCGGCCAACACGATCTTGCCGCGCTTGACCGTCAGCGGGCAGGAGCCGTAACCGTCGTAGACCGCTAAACCACCGGCCTCACCCTTCGCCGCGCCCCGCAACACGAGCAGGTTGTGGGCGACAACAGGCGCCTGCTTGCGGGCTGCTGCCGCAGTCTTGGCGTTCGAGGTGTTGCCTGCATCGCCGAGCGCGAAGATGTTCGCGAAAGTCTTGTGGCGCAACGTGCCCGGATCCACGTCGACCCAGCCGGCGGCATCGGCCAGCGGGCTCACGCGGACGAAGTCGGGTGCCTTCTGCGGTGGCACCACGTGGAGCATGTCGAAGTCGCGCGTGATGAGTTCCTTCGTTCCGTCGCCATTCGCCTTGCTGAAGGTCGCCTTCTTCGCCGGCCCGTCGACCGAGACCAGGGTCTGACCGAAGTTGAGGCCGATGCCATAGGATTTGACGTATTCCATCAGCGCGGGCACATAGTCGGCAACACCGAACAACACCGCGCCCGCATTGCAGAACTGAATGTCCACCGCCTTGAGCACGCCAGTTCGGCGCCAGTGGTCGGCCGACAGATACATCGCCTTTTGTGGCGCGCCGGCGCATTTGATGGGCATCGGCGGCTGCGTGAAGATCGCGTTGCCTCGGCGCAGCTGCTGGACCAGCTGCCAGGTGTACGGAGCCAGGTCGTAGCGGTAGTTGGACGTGACGCCATTGCGGCCAAGCGTCTCGGGCAGGCCTTCAATGCCGCGCCAGTCAAGTTTGAGCCCGGGGCAGACGACGAGCTGCTGGTACTTTACGACGCGACAGCCATCGAGAATGACTGCATCGCGCTCCGGCTCAAACGCAGCCACGGCGGACTTGATCCAGTGCACGCCGCGTGGCAACACCGATGCCATCGTGCGTGCCGTCGTGGCGGCGTCGAACACACCGGCACCCACCATCGTCCAGCCCGGCTGGTAGTAGTGGATGTCGGCCGGGTCGATGATCGCGATGTCGAGGTCGGGGCTGCGCGCAAGCAGACTGGATGCGACGGCAATGCCAGCCGCACCGCCCCCGATGATCACCACGTCATGCGTCGCATCCGCCACCTCCACAGGCGTCTTGCCACCATTGACGATGCGGCGCATCACGCCCTTCAGGTCGAAGCCGGCCTTCGAAGACCGCTCGATGATCTGTGGCAGAGGCATCTGCCCCGCCCGTGACAGGGCCCACATCGTGGTTGAGCGCATGCCGGTGCGGCAGAAGGCCAGGACCGGCTTCGGCAGCTCGGCCATCAGCGCGCCGAACGCCGCGCCCTGCTCGTCGGTGACCTTGCCGGATTCGGCCGGCAGATAGCGAATCTGCAAGCCCAGCCCTGTGGCCGCGCGTTCGATCTCGCTGAAAACGGGCTGGTCGGATCCTTCGCCATCAGGCCGGTTGCAAACGACCGATCGGAATCCGGCCAACGCGACCGCCGGCATGTCGGCGCTGAAGATCTGCGGCGCTACCGAGAGCTCGGCGGTGAGGGTCTTGATGTCCATGGGTTTGTCTCCTGGATCTTGGGGCCGAGGGCGCGGTCCATACCGCGTTCAACGGAATCTTGATGTAGCGCGTGCCATTGGCTTCGGGCTCAGGCAACTGACCCGCACGCATGTTCACTTGCACCGAAGGCAGGATCAGCGTGGGCATGCCCAGCGTGACATCGCGGGCGTTGCGCATGGCGACGAACTCACCCTCGCTGATGCCGTTGCGCACGTGCACGTTCTTTTCGCGTTCTTCGGCCACGGTGCTGACGAATTGCACATCGCGACCACCGGGTTGGTAGTCGTGACACATATAAAGCCTGGTCGCGGGTGACAGGCTCAGCACCTTGTTGATCGAGCGATACAGGGTGCGTGCGTCGCCACCCGGAAAGTCGCAGCGTGCTGTGCCGTAGTCGGGCATGAACAGCGTGTCACCCACAAAGGCGGCACTGTCGGCTGCAGCAGCCTTGTCATCGCTGACCACGTAGGTCATGCACGCCGGCGTGTGGCCAGGCGTGTGAATGGCGATGGCCTTCAGGCTGCCGATCTCGAACGCCTCACCGTCGGCAAAGAGCTGATCGAATTGGCGCCCATCGTCGGCGAAGTTGCTGCCGGCGTTGAACAGGCTGCCGAACGCCTTCTGCACGGTGGTGATGTGTTGCCCGATGCCCAACTTTCCGCCCAGGGCCTGTTTCAGATAGGGGGCGGCC
>JANLUW010000129.1:0-14094 GCA_031363645.1 Rhizobacter sp.
CGACGCGGCCGATACGACCGCGCAGGTCGTCGCGCTCGCGACCCGCTTGGTCGAGTCGTTGCCGCGCAAATGACGGCCTTGCTCGAAGTCGCGGCGCTCGCGAAACGCTATGGTGAGTCGACGATCTTCCAGCACGTCGACCTGCGTGTCGCGCCCGGCGAGTTCGTCGCGATCCTCGGTGAATCGGGGGTCGGCAAGTCGACGCTGCTGAACTGCATCGCCGGGCTCGACAGCGTCGACGCCGGTCATGTGTCGATCACCGGCACCGACATCTTGGCGCTCGGCGAAGCACAGCAGGCGCTGTTTCGGCGCGCGCACCTCGGCTTCGTTTTCCAGGCCTTTCACGTGCTGCCGCATTTGAGCGTCGCGCACAACGTCGCGCTGCCGCTGCTGCTGCAAGGCCGGCCCGACGATGCGCGCGTGCAGACCGTGCTCACCGCGGTCGGCCTCGCAGGCTTGAGCGACCGGCTGCCGCAGACCTTGTCGGGTGGGCAGTTGCAACGTGTCGCGATCGCGCGCGCGCTCGTCCACAAGCCGCAATTGATCCTCGCCGACGAACCCACCGGCAATCTCGACCCGACCACCGCCGACCGCGTGATGGACCTGCTCTCGGCCCAAGTGCGCAGCGACGGCGCGGCCTGCGTGCTCGTCACGCATTCACGCGCCGCCGCGGCACGCGCCGATCGTGTGCTGACGTTGACGGCGAACGGGATGCGCGAAGGGCCGACGCATGAGTGACGCTTCGCTCCCTCGCTCTTCGGGGGAGAGCGTGTGAGCCGAGTCACGCTGCTGCCCACGCTGCTGCGCCACCTCTCATGGCCCGAGCTGCGCCACCACCCTTGGCGCAATCTGGCCGCGCTGCTCGCGGTGGTGCTCGGCGTGGCGCTGGCGTTCTCGGTGCAGTTGATCAACCAATCGGCACTGAGCGAGTTCAGCTCGGCGGTGCGTGCGGTAAACGGTGTGCCCGACTTCGAACTGCGCAGCCAGCTTGCCGGCTTCGACGAAGCGTTGTACGAACGCGTCGCGCGGCACCCGCAAATCGCCATCGCGAGCCCGGTGATCGAACTCGACACCTATGCGCTCGACGCGCAAAACCAGCGCGTGCCGCTGAAGATCGTCGGCATCGATGCGCTCGTGGCCGCGCCGCTCTCGCCAGCGCTGATGCCGCGCCCGTCGAACACCGCCGATCGCATGGCGGTGCTGGCGCCGGACGCGGTGTTCCTCAACGCGCAGGCGCGCCAACGCCTCCCCGGCGGCACGCTGCGCGTGCAAACGCCGACCGGCACCGTGACGCTGCGCGTGCAAGGCAGCATCGCGGCCGAGGGCGCCGCGCTCGCGGTGCTCGACATCGCCGGTGCGCAATCGAACTTCGGCTGGCTCGGCCGCCTTTCGCGCATCGACGTGCGGCTGCGCGCCGGCGCCGATCGTGCGAGCGTGCTGCGCGAACTCGCGCTGCCGGCGGGCATTCGCGCCGCCGCGCCCGACGAAGCCGCGCAGCGCGTCTCGAACGTCTCGCGCGCCTACCGCGTGAACCTCACGGTGCTGGCACTCGTGGCCCTCTTCACCGGTGCATTTTTGGTGTTCTCGATTCTTTCGCTGTCGGTCGCGAAGCGCCAGCCGCAGCTCGCGCTCCTCGGCGTGCTGGGGCTTTCGGGACGCGAGCGGCTCGCGTTGGTGCTGGCCGAATCGGCGATCCTCGGCGCCGTTGGCAGCGTGCTCGGCCTGGCGCTCGGCACCGCGCTGGCCGCGCTCGCGCTGCGCTTGCTCGCGGGCGATTTGGGCGGCGGCTACTTTCCGGGCGTGGCACCGGCGCTGCAGTTTGACGTTGGCGCAGCGGTCGTCTACGGCGTACTCGGCATCGTCGCCGCGATGGTCGGCGGCTGGCTGCCGGCGCGCGACGCGCAGCGGCTCGCACCGGCGCAGGCGCTGAAAGGCTTGGGCACGAGCGACGCCGCGGGCAGCCCGGCGTGGCTCGGGCCAGCGTTGGTGGCAGGCGGCGTAGCGATGTCGCTGTTGCCGCCGATCGCCGGCATCCCGCTGGCCGCTTACGTCGGCGTGGCTTGCCTGCTGCTCGGCGGCATCGCGTGCGTGCCGGCCGGCGTGGCGATGCTGCTCAGAGGCATCGCACCGCCGCGCCACGCGCTCGCGCTTCTGGCGGTCGAGCGCGCGCGTCACCAGCGCCACACCGCGACGATCGCGGTCGCCGGTGTGGTCGCGAGCCTGAGCCTGGCGGTCGCGCTGACGGTGATGGTTGCGAGCTTTCGCGAGTCGGTCACGCAGTGGCTCGATACCGTGCTGCCAGCCGACCTGTACGTGCGTGCCGCCGCGTCGATCGGCGCCGGCGATGTCGTCACGCTGCCGGCCGACATGCCACGCCGTGCGGCGTCGATCGACGGTGTGGCGCGCGCCGAATCGCAGCGCGTCGTGCAACTGCAGCTCGATGCGGCGAAGCCGGCCGTGGTGTTGATCGCACGCGCATTGCCCGATCCCGAGAAGAACCTGCCGCTTGTGGGTGAGCTCGTCGCCGCACCCGCGGGCGTGAACGGCAAGACGACCTCGGTCTACGTCAGCGAGGCGATGGTCGACCTGTACGGCGCGCGGCCCGGCACCACGCTCGTGTTGCCGTTGGCGGGCAACCCGCGAGTCTTCGTGCGCGGTGTGTGGCGCGACTACGCGCGCCAGCACGGCGCGATCGCGATGGCGCGCGACGACTACCAGCGCCTGACCCAGGACACCCGCGTCAACGACCTCGCGCTGTGGCTGCAACCCGGTGCCGACACGGCCCGCCTGCAGCAAACCCTGCGCGCACTCGCGACCGAACTCGGACTCGACGGCGCGCTGCTCGAGTTCGCCTCGGCTGGCGAGATTCGCACGCTGTCGCTGCGCATCTTCGACCGCAGCTTCGCGGTGACCTACTGGCTGCAGGCCGTCGCGATCGCGATCGGATTGTTCGGCATCGCCGCGAGTTTTTCGGCGCAGGTGCTGGCGCGCCGCAAAGAGTTCGGCCTGCTCGCGCACCTGGGCCTGACGCGCGCGCAAGTGCTCACGGTCGTCGCCGTCGAAGGCGCAGTGTGGACGGCCGCAGGCGCGCTGCTCGGGCTGCTGCTGGGCTTGGCAGTGAGCATCGTGCTGGTCAAGGTCGTCAACCCGCAAAGCTTTCACTGGACGATGGATTTGCTGTTGCCGTGGACACGCCTGGCAGCCCTTTGCGCGGCGGTGATGGTGGCCGGCACCGTGACCGCATGGCTCGCCGCGCGCAACGCCGCGGGGCGGCAGATGGCGCTGGCAGTGAAGGAAGATTGGTGACGGGCGCAAACTTCGACATGCCGGCCACGCTGCGCGCCCGGCTCGAAGCGATGTACGCCGAGCCACACCGCCACTACCACTCGTTCGCCCACATCGAGGCGCTGCTGCGCTGGCTCGTGCACTGGCGAGCCCTCGCGCATTCGCCGCGCCTGATCGAGGCGGCGATCTGGTTCCACGACGCGGTCTACGACACGCACCGCGACGACAACGAGCCGCGCTCGGCCGAGCTGGCACGCGTCGAGTTGCGCGCGTCGGCGTGGCCCGAGGCCGATGTCGCCCGCGTCGTCACGATGGTGCGCGCGACTCAGCACCACGCGGCCGCGCTGTCGGATGCCGACACGCTGCTGTTCCTCGACCTCGACCTTTCGGTGCTCGCGCAACCCGCCGCCGTGTACGACGCCTACAGCGCTGCGGTGCGCGCGTAGTACGCGTGGGTCGAGGCCGCGCGCTACCGCGCTGGGCGCCTGCGCGCGTTGCAGAGCTTCATGTCGCGCGACGCGATCTACCGCACACCGGCCTTGCACGCTGCGTGGGAACCCGCTGCCCGCGCCAACCTCGGGCGTGAACTTCAAGCCTTGGGGGAAGGGATCGCCGACCACACCGGCTGACCGCTCGCCTCGGCCTGCATCATCGCCAGGCGCAAGTCGAATTCGAGTTGGTGGTAGTCGGGCGCCATGTGCTGGCACAGCGCGTAGAAAGCCTTGTCGTGCGCACGCTCCTTCAGGTGCGCGAGCTCGTGCACGACGATCATCTTCAGCATCGCCTCGGGCATCGCGCGAAACACACCGGCGATGCGAATCTCGCGCTTGGCCTTGAGCTTGGTGCCCTGCACGCGCGAGACCGTGGTGTGGGTGCCGAGCGCGTTGTGGATCACGTGCAGCCGGTTGTCGTAGACGACCTTGCTGACCGGCTCCGAGCTGCGCAGGTACCGCGTCTTGAGTGCCATCGTGTAGTCGTACAGCGCGCCGTCGGTGCGCACGCCGTGCAGTGCGCCGTAGCGGCGCTGCAGGCGCTCGGCGAGCACGCCTTGTGCAATGAGCTCTCGCACCTGCGCTTGTACTTCGCCCGGGTAGCCCGCGAGGTAGTTCGGTGCCAGCGGGTCGGGTGTCATCGTCGCTCCATTTCGCGAGCAGCATACTTGCGTTTTTTTCCAGGGAGACGACTCGATGATTGCCAACGCACTGGTCGCCCTCGTCGCGCTGATTCATGTCTACATCGTCGTGGTCGAGATGTTTTTCTGGGACAAGCCCTATGGCCGCAAGGTGTTCGGCAACAGCGCCGAATTCGATGCCGCCTCGAGGGTGCTGGCCGCAAACCAGGGCCTGTACAACGGCTTTCTGGCCACGGGGCTGATCTGGGGCCTGAGCATGGGTACCGCAGGGCACCCGGTTCAACTGTTCTTTCTGGCATGCGTGATGGTGACCGGGCTATACGGCGCCGTCACGGTCGGCATCAAGATCTTGTTCGTGCAAACGGTGCCGGCCGCGCTGGCGGTCGCAGCGATCCTCACCGCGGTGTAGTCCCATGGCCAAGCGCGTTCGCAAGTCTCTCTGGGGCACGTCGTTTCAACGCACGCTGCGCGCCTTGACCCGCGCCACGCTGCGCAGCAGTACGCGCGCGGTGGTGAAGGCGTCGACGAAAGCGCTGCGGGCTGCGGTGAAGCCCGAACCGCGGCCCGCAACGCGGCCCGCAGCGAAGCCGCGTACGCCATCCGCGGCGAGCGCAACCCCCGCTGCCGGCACCTGGCTCACCGGCGCGGCGATGGGCCCAGGCGGCGCGCGCCGCTTCCGGTTGTTCAAGCCACCGGGCGCACGCAAGACCACGCCGTTGCCCTTGCTCGTGATGCTGCACGGTTGCGATCAGGATGCCGCCGGCTTCGCGCGGAGCACGCGAATGCAGGCGCACGCCGCGCGCGAGGGTTTCATGCTGTTGTTCCCCGAGCAGGAACCACCCGCGAACCCGAAAGGTTGCTGGAACTGGTTCGCGACGCGCAGCGGCCGCGCGTCGACCGAAGCTGCGAGCCTGATCGCCGCGATCGACCAAGCTTGCGCGTTGCACGGCGCCGATTCGGCGCGCGTCGCGATCGCCGGGATGTCGGCCGGCGCGGGCATGGCTGCTTTCGTCGCGCGCCACTACCCGGGCCGTTTTCGGGCCGTGGCGATGCACTCCGGCATCGCGCCCGGCGCAGCGCATTCGATCGCCACCGCGCTCGCTGCGATGCAAGGCCGGCGCGCGCCGCAAACGATCGCGACAGGCACCGAGCTGCCGCCGCTGCTGGTGATTCAGGGCAGCGCCGACAACGTCGTGCGCGCGAGCAATGGGAGCGCTGCCGCACGGCTCTGGGCCGATGCCGCGGGTGCGTTGCAAGCCGCGCCACGCACCGTGCAACGCGGCGCGCGACGCGCGATGACGCTGACCGATTTCAAGCAGCGCGGCCGGCTCGCCGCGACGCTTTGTGAAGTGGCCGGCCTCGGCCACGCATGGAGCGGCGGCGCCGCGAGCCAGCCCTACAGCGACGCGACCGGGCCGGATGCGTCACGCCTGATCTGGGCCTTTGCGGCGCGCCAGTTCGCGCTGCTGGATCAGTCGGACGCGAAGCAGTAGAACAGGCCGGCGCCACCGGAGGCCTTTAGCGCATCGGCACCGCAGCCGCGCGTCATGTGCGAAGAGTTCCACGACTTGGCAGGCACGCTCTCGTCGAGGCCGGTTTTGTCGTGGTGGCCGACCATCGCCGAGCCTTCGCCGCTCTGCGTCCAGTTGCCGCAGGTGCTGTTGACGTTGCCGGCGATGAAGCCACCGTCGGGCTGCGAGCCGGTCAGCACGTCATGGATGTTCGGCGTGTCGCCACGGCCGTTGACGCCGGTGCCGGTCTCGGTCAACGCGGTCTGCTTGTTCAGGTTGTTGGCGGCGTGCAGGTTGGCCACGTCGGTCGCGACGACCACGCCCTTCGCGTTTATCCACGGCCCTTTGCCGATGCGGTCGCGGGCGTTGATGCCGGGCACGTTGGCGGTCGGCTGCTGGCTCAGGTAGGCGCGCCAGGTGCGGTTGCCGGCACCGGCCGCGGCGGCGAGCGTCTGGCACTGTTTGTCGGCGCCGGCGAGGCCGCCGAGATCGGCACCCTTGCCCGGACCGGCACTGGTGACGAAGAAGCTTGTGCCGGTCTTGGCGCTGCCCATGCTGCCGCAGGCGGCCAGGGTCGCGACGGCCACGGCGCAGACGACGAGCGCCCAAGTGCGTGTGGACTTCTTGGTGAAGGTTCTCGGCATGTTGTTTCTCCTTTGGGGTGATGGTTCGGATCAGACGAGTCTGCCGCAAAGCGACGCGTCCGCAGACTAGGGCAAAGACCGACGCGGCCCGAGCGCGCGCACGACGAACGCAAGGAAATGGATTTCAGCGGCCGCGTGCACGCACGCTCCAGGTGCGAAACGCGTTTGGCGTCAACGCGCGCTTGAGCAGTTGCACGAGTTGGCCTTCGGTCAGGCCGTGCGCCATCAGCACGGCGTTGAACGGCGGATGGTCGTCCCACGCGGTCGCGATCACGCGTTGGATTTCGGCGGGGCTGAGTCGGGGAACGGGTTTGGCCATGCGGCGGATTGTCGGTCAGCCCTGCACCCTGCTTGCCGCGCGGGCCTGTGCGATGCTCGTGCAATGGACCGACGTTCGATGCTCATCCGGATCGCTGCCACGCCCGCTTTTATGCCCGCGCTCATGCCTGTGTCCGCGCATGCGCAACTGCGCGGCGGGCTGAAGTTTCCGGCCGATTTCGGCGCACACCCCGAGGCGCGCACCGAGTGGTGGTACGTGACCGGCAGCCTGCAGAGCGGCGTCCGGCAGTGGGGGTTTCAGGTCACGTTCTTCCGCTCGTCGACCGGCATCGAAGCCGCCGCGGGCGGCCGTTTCAACCCGACGCAATTGTTGTTCGCGCACGCCGCGCTGACCGACCTCGAGGGCAAGCGCCTGCGCCACGACCAGCGCATCGCGCGCAGCGGCTTCGGCATCGCCCAGGCGCTCGGCGACGACACCTGCCTCGTGCTGCGCGATTGGCAAATGGCACGCACGCCCTCTCCCACCGATGCGCAGCGCAGCCGCTACCGCGCGCAGGTCGCGAGCGAGACCGGCGGCTTCGCGTTCGACCTGCAGTTCGATGCGACCCAGCCAGTGCTGCTGCAAGGCGAGGCCGGCCTGTCGAAGAAAGGCCCGGGCGCGAACGACACCAGCCGCTACTACAGCGAGCCGCAACTCACGGTGCAAGGCCGTTTGACGTTCGAAGGCAAGCCCCTCGAGGTCACCGGCCGGGCCTGGCTCGACCACGAATGGAGCGACGCGTTCATTCCTGCGCAGGCCGTGGGCTGGGATTGGATCGGCATGAACCTCGACGACGGCAGCGCACTCACCGCGTTCCGCCTGCGGCGCGCCGACGGCAGCGCGGTCTACGCGGGCGGCAGCTTCCGGCGCGCGGGCGAAGCGGTGCGCAGCTTCGGCCCCGAGGAAGTGACGCTCACGCCGGGCCGCATGTGGGAGAGCGCCGCATCTCGCGCGCGCTACCCGGTGCAGTGGACGATCGCGACGCCGGCCGGTCGATTCACCGTCAACGCTTTGCTCGACAACCAGGAACTCGACAGCCGCAGCAGCACCGGCGCGATCTACTGGGAGGGCTTGAGCGACCTGCTCGACGAGGCTGGCCGCCGGGTCGGCCGCGGCTACCTGGAGATGACGGGCTATGCGGCGGCCATGCGCATGTGAGCGAGCGCGCATCCCCTCGGGGGATCGACCGGTGTACCCGCCGGTCTGGGGGCTCCATCAGTGGGCGCCGCCACCCCCCGCGCCGGCACCTTTTTCGGGCCGCGCGAACCAGATCACCGCGACCAGCACGAAGAACAGCAGCGACGACAGGTAGAACACATCGGTCACGGCCATCGTGTAGGCCTGCTGGTCGATCATGCGGTTGATGTTGGCGGCGGCCTGCTGGGCCGTGAGGCCGCTGGTCGCCAGCTGCGCGGTGATTTGCGTGGCACTCGTGTTGGTCGTGCTGATGGCCTCGGCGAGCTGCGCGTGGTGCAGGATCGCGCGGCTCTCCCAGAGCGTCGTGAACAGCGAGGTGCCGACTGCCCCCATCGTGATCCGCACGAAATTCGACAGGCCGGCCGCCGACGGCATCTTGTCGGGCGTGAGGCCCGAGAACAGGATCGCCTGCAACGGAATGAAGAAGAATGCCATCGCCGCGCCTTGCAGCACGGTCGGGATCAGGATGGTGTTGAAGTCGGCCTGCGTGTTGAAGTTCGAGCGCATCCACAGCACGGCACCGAAACCGAGGAAGGCCACAGTCGCGAGCTTGCGCGGGTCGATCTTGCCGACGTTCTTGCCGACCCACGGCGACAGGATGATCGCGAGAATGCCGACCGGCGCGGTCGCCAGACCCGCCCAGGTCGCCGTGTAGCCCATGTACTGCTGCAGCCACAAAGGCAGCAGCACGACATTGCCGAAGAAGAGGCCATAGGCGAGCGACAGCGATAACGTGCCCACGAGAAAGTTGCGGCGCGCGAACAGGCGCAGGTCGACCACCGGGTGCTTGTCGGTCAGCTCCCACGCGAGGAAGAACAGGAACGCGACCACCGCCGTCGCGCCCAAGATGACGATCTGGCCAGAGTTGAACCAGTCGAGCTCCTGGCCCTTATCGATCATGATCTGCATCGCCCCGACGAACAGCACGAGCAAGCCCAGGCCGATGTAGTCGAGCGGCACCCGACGAGGGCCGGGGTCGCGCTTGTGATAAATCATCCAGGTCAGGCCGGCCGCCAAAATCCCGACCGGGATGTTGATATAAAAGATCCACGGCCACGAGACGTTGTCGGTGATCCAGCCGCCGAGCAGCGGCCCGGCCACAGGCGCCACGAGCACGGTCATCGCCCACATCGCCATCGCGGTGCCGGCCTTGGCGGCCGGATAACTCGCGAGCAGCAGCGTCTGCGAGAGCGGGATCATCGGCCCGGCCACAAAGCCCTGCAGCACCCGAAACGCGATCAGCATGCCCATGCTCGGCGCGAGACCGCACAGCCACGAGGCGATCACGAACAGCAGCACGCTGGCAGTGAACAAGCGCACCTGACCGAAGCGCTGCGTGAGCCAGCCGGTCAGCGGCACCGAGATCGCATTCGCGACTGCGAACGAGGTGATGACCCAGGTGCCCTGCGACGGACTCACCCCCAGATCGCCCGAGATCGCGGGAATCGACACGTTCGCGATCGACGTGTCGAGCACGTTCATGAAGGTCGCGAGCGACAGCGCGATCGTGCCGAGCACGAGCTGGCTGCCGGTAAGCGGCGGGAACGCGCCGGGCTTGGCGGGTGCGGCAGCCGGTGATGGCGCCGGGGCACCCGCGCCGGCAGGCAGATCGGCAGCGATGGAAGACATGGTCAGTCGCTACTGCGCATCACTTCAACAGGGCCGCAGGCGAGGCGGCAGTCGAACCGGAGAGGGTCGCGACCGAAGCGGCCGACGACACGCTCGCGGCGGCCGCGGCCGGCACCGGCTTGGCGGCCCTCGCTGCGGCCACCGAGGGCGCGCCGACATTGCCGCCGTTGGCAGCGATGATTCGGCGCACCTCGGCATCGGCCGCGCTGTTGTCGCCTCCGAACACGCGGGTCTGCGCGATTGTCGATGCCCGTGAGCCGTCGGCCAGCATCGCGCCACCGGTGTCGACGATGTCGACCTTCGCGTCCATCGACAGGCCGACACGCAACGGGTATGCGGCCAGCTGCTTTTCATCGAGCCGGATGCGCACCGGCACGCGCTGCACCACCTTGATCCAGTTACCGGTCGCGTTTTGCGCGGGCAGCAGCGCGAAGGCCGCGCCAGTGCCTGCGCCCAGGCCTTCGATCTTGCCGGCGTACTCGACCTTTTTGCCGTATACGTCGGCCAACAGCGTCACGGGCTGGCCGATGCGCAGGTTCTTCAATTGGCTCTCCTTGAAGTTCGCCTCGACCCACACCTGGCTCAGCGCGATCACCGACATCAGCGGCGCGCCTGCCTGCACGCGCTGGCCGAGTTGCACGCTGCGCTTGGCGACGAAACCGTCGACCGGTGCGAGCAAATCTGCGCGGCGCAGTGCGAGGTAGGCCTCGCGCACTTTTGCCGCAGCGCGCAGCACGTTCGGGTGCTGGGCGGCGGCGGTGCCGTCGGTCAGCGTCTGGTTCGACGTGAGTTGCTCACGCGCGGCGACGACGGCCGATTGCGCGGCCACCACGCCACTTTTCGCGGCCGAAAGCGACGCGGTCGAGTGGTCGAATTCTTCCTTGCCGACAGCGCCCGTGGCAACCAGCGGCAAGCGGCGCGACACGTCGTCTTGCGCGCGCACCTGCTCGCTCTTCGCGCGCGACAGGTCGGCCTCGCGCAGCGCGATCTGCGCCCGCAACGTGCTGTTGTTCGCATACAGCGTGCGCACCTCGCGCACCGTCTGCGCGAGTTGCGCTTCGGCCTGGTCGAGCGCGACCTGGGCATCCGCCGGGTCGAGCTTGACGAGCAATTGACCGGCCTTGACGTGGTCGGTGTCGTCGGCGTTGATCGCCACGACCGTGCCGCCGACCTGTGGCGTTAGCTGTACGACGTTGCCCTGCACGTAGGCGTTGTCGGTCGACTCGAAGTGGTTCAGGGCCAGCGCCCAGTAGGCGCCATAGGCGATGCCGGCAACAACGACGACAGCGGCCACGGCAGTCAGCGCGCGCTTGCGCGCCGGGTTGCCCTTGGGGGCTTCGACGGGCGCGGCAGGGGTGGTGTTTTCGGGGGCGCTCATGGGGTATTCCTAAGATTCGTTTCGATGTTCGGGAACTGGCTGGTGGCGCGGCTCACTCGCCAGCGGCCGCGATCGGCGTGCCGGCCTCGACGTAGCCGCCACCGAGAGCGCGGATCAAGCCGATCTGCACGTCGAGCGCGCGCGCCTTCAAATCAGCGCCCAAGCGGCGCTGGTTCAGCACGCTGGCTTCGGCGTTCAACACGGTCAAGTAGGTGCCGAGACCGGCCTTGTAGCGCTGCGCCGCGAGGTCATAGGCCGACTCGGACGCACTTGATGCGCTCACCTGCTGCACTTGCTGGCGCTCGATCGAGCGCACCGAGCTGATCTGGTCGGCGGCATCGTGTACCGCGTCGATCACGGCGCCGTTGTAGCTTTCGATCGCGACATCGAGGTCGGCGTTCTTGCCGTGCAGGTTGGCGCGCAGGCGGCCGCCGTCGAAGATCGGCAGCGTCAGCGCCGGGCCGATGCCGTATTGCTCGCTGCTGGCTTTGACGAGGTTGTTCAGGCCGATGCTGGCGAGGCCGACGAACGCGCTGAGGTTGATGTTGGGGTAGAAGCTCGCCTTCGCGCTTTGCACGTCGCCGGTGGCGGCCTCGATGCGCCAGCGCGCGCTAATGATGTCGGCACGGCGGCCGAGCAGGTCGGCAGGCAACGAGCCCGGCACCGGCACGATCTGCACGGCGTGCAGCGGCACGACGAGCGTGTCGTACGCGCTCGGCGCTTGTGCGGTCAGCGCAGCGAGCACATGCCGCGTCAACGCGATCTGCTCGTCGAGCTGCTCGATTTGCTGGCGCGATTCGGGCAATGCGCCCTCGCCCTGACGCAGCTCTATATTGGTGTCGAGTCCACCGGAAACGCGTTGCTTGATCAGCACCAAGATCTCGTCGCGCTGCTTCAGCGATCGGTCGGCGACCTCGCGCTGCGCGAACAGGCGGCCGAGCTGCACATAGGCGCGCGCCACGTTGCCCGCGAGCATGATGCGCGCGGCCTGTACGTCGGCCTGCGCAGCGCGCTGGGTGCCGATGGCGGCTTCGATCGCAGCGCGGTTCTTGCCGAAGAAGTCGAACTCGTACGAGGCGCCGATCTGCGCGTTGGCGAGGGTTCGGATCGAGCCGCCGAGCGGTGGTGGGTAGATGCTGTTGGCGCTGAAGTGCTGGCGCGTCACGTCGATGTCACCGTTCACGTGCAGGCCATCGGCCGACCTGTTGAGCTCGACCGCAGCCTGCGCGCGTTCGAGGCGGGCCTGTGCCACGCGCAAGTTCGGGTTACCGGCGATCGCACGGTCGACGAGGTCGTTCAAGGCGCTGTCGCCGAAGCTTTTCCACCAATCCGACGTGACGATCGGCGCGGTGGCGCTTGCGTCGAGGCCGACGCTCGCCGGTGCGATCGTCTGAGCCTTCGACGCAATGCCGGCGCTGTTCGCGCAGCCGGAGAGCGTCAACACGATGCTGGAGGCGATCGCCACCGCGATGGCGGTAAGGGCCGGCAGACTGGACCGCGTGCCGAGCATGTGGTCGTGCAAAGCGTGGCCCAGCGCGCACGCTTCGTTAAATAGTTGTTGTGGCTTCATTTGCTTAGGCAATTAATTCATTCCATTCGGGGCGGGTAACCGAGGCCGGCTGTTCAGCCTGCCTCTCGCATCGTTTCGCCGTTTTTGAGCATGCGCCCCAGGTAAGTGCGCAGCGCCTGCCATTCGGTCTTCGAGAAGCCGGCCAAGTGGCCGTTGAGCACCTCTGCGAGCACTGCAGGCACTTCGGAGATCGCGGCGTCACCCTCGGCGGTCAACTCGACCTGCACGACGCGCCGGTCTTCGGTAGAGCGCACGCGTTTGCACAAGCCCTTCTTTTCCAACCGATCGAGAAGCCGGGTCATCGCACCCGGGTCCTGGTTGAGCCAGCGCGCGAGTTCGGCCACTGTCGCGCCGCCCGTTGCCTGCAGGCGCAACAACGGCCCCCACTGCGCACTCGTCAGGCCGTGCGCTTCGAGGCGCTTGTCGGCTTGGAAGACAACCGACATCACGATGCGCTTCATCATGTAGCCGACGCTCTCTTCGGCACAGTAGCCGGCCGGCTGGTAAAAATCTGCGGGGGGAGAGATGCGGGTCACGGTGTGCCTGGTCTTTGGCGAGTATGCCGAACTATAGTTGCCTAGGCAGTAATTGTCAAGGCTGTGTCTGCCCAAACAAGGGTCGAGGGCGATGCAGCGCGTGGCGCCCCTACACTCACGACATGCCCAGCCCTGCCCAACCCCTGCCCGCGGCCGCCTCGCCAGCGCCAACCGACGCCCGCAGCACCACGCCGCCACCGGCGCGCAACGTCGCATCGCTGAGTGGCCTCGTGCCGTTCTTGCGGCCCTACCGCCTCAAGATCGGTTTAGCGGTTTTGTTTCTCGTGATGGCGGCGTTGAGCACGCTGGTGTTCCCGATTGCGATGAAGTCGCTGATCGACGAGGGCTTTGTCACGGCGGATCCCGGTGCGCGGGTCATGGCGATGCGCGAACACTTCTTTGCGCTATTCGGCGTGGGCGCCGCGCTCGGCGTGTTCTCGGCGCTGCGCTTCTACATGGTCACCTGGCTCGGCGAGCGCGTCACGGCCGACCTGCGCAACGCGGTCTATGCGCACGTCGTCACGCAGAGCCCGGAGTTCTTCGAGACCACGCAAACGGGCGAGGTGCTGTCGCGCCTCACGACCGACACGACGCTGGTGCAGACGGTCGTCGGCTCCAGCCTCTCGATGGGCTTGCGCAATGCAGTGCTCGGCATCGGCGCGATGGCAATGCTGATCGCGACCAACCCGGTCGTGATGACGCAGGTGCTGGGCATCCTGATCGTCGTGGTGCTGCCGAGCCTGTATTTCGGTCGGCGCGTGCGCAAGCTCAGCCGCGCGAGCCAGGACCGTGTGGCCGATTCGAGCGCGATCGCTGCCGAGGTGCTCAACGCCATTCCGGTAGTGCAGAGTTACACGCAGGAGGCGCGCGAAGCGACGCGGTTCGATGCGTCG
>JANLUW010000169.1:0-2204 GCA_031363645.1 Rhizobacter sp.
CCTGTACCAATTCAAAATGTGGGCGGTGATTTTCGGCGACGCCCTAAAAACCAGAAAGGGGTCACAAGCCGAAACTTGTAACCCCTCGATAATACTGGTGCGGCTGGCAGGAATCGAACCCACGACCCCTTGGTTCGTAGCCAAGTACTCTATCCAGCTGAGCTACAGCCGCGCACCCCAGAGTATAGCAGCCCCGTCAGTCGCTCAGACCAGCCGCGCGGCGGATTCAAAGCAGCCGGCAGCGCGCGGTGCGTCGCTCTCTTGCTGGGCGAGCGTCGCAAGGGCGAGCCAAGCTTTGCGGCGCGACGCGACTGCGAGCAGCGTGTCGTTCGCCGCTTGCTCAAGCAACCGCCGCGCCTTGCCCCAGAGCTGGCGATCGGCGAGCGCGCAGCCGACCGCGAGTGCCACCGCGCCTTCACGCATGTAGGCGGTCGATGCCGCTTCGAGCCGTGGCAACCATTCGGGACCGATGCCAGAAATCGCGTTGACGAGGCCGAGCGAGACCGCTGCGCGCTCCTCGGGGCCGTACTCGCCCGGCTGATCCCAAAAAGGCCGCAGCCACGCGCGTGCGTCGTCGAACGCGCCGAGCGCAGCAGCGCGATCGGATGCGCGTGCGGCGACGAACGCATCGCGCCGGTCGACCAGGTCGAACTGGCCCCAAACGCGTTTGAGCTGATCGATGTCGTGTGCGGTGTCGAGCGACTCGAACGCGAGTGACCGCAACAGCCCTTTCGCAGCGATTTTCGAGAAGCCCTGGTGCTTGGCGAGCAGGCGCGCGGTCTTCAACGCTTCTTGCGGCTGGCGGCCGAGGCGCGTGGCCTGCAGGCGCAGGCGCAGTGCATGGGTGCGCCGCGCCACGCCCTGCGGCAGCTCACCAAGCAGCGCGAGCGCGCGCGGTGCATCGCGGTCGTCGAGAGCCCACTCGGAAGCGAGAAGGCGCGCGCCTTCTTCGGCGGAGCGCGCTGCGGCGCTGCGCCGCGACAGATCGAGCGCGCGGTGCAGTTGCTCGTCGCGGCCGGCGCGGTCTTGCAGCCGGTGCGCGCTGCCGGCAGCGAGCAGGTGGCTGAGCACGGTGAACTCGTTGTCTTGCGCGAGCTCGGGCGTGTCGGCCTGGATCACGAGCGCGCGCTGCGCCGACTTTTGCGCGCGGCTGTAGCGCCCGCCGAAATACTGCGCCAGCGCATCGCGCAGCGCCGCCTGCGCGCTGCGATCGCGCCGCGCCACGCGCCACTCGCGCGCACGCTGTGGCAGGCCGACGAGTGCGGTCAGCGTCTGGATCGCGGTGACGATCACGAAGCAGCTGCCGACCAGCGCGAGCAGGAACAAGTTGAGCGACACATCGAGCCGCCAGCCGCGCCAGTAGAAGGTGGCCAGGCCGTCGTTGGTGCCGAGCGTGGTCGCGGCGAGCACGGCCACGCTGAACAGCAGCACGAACCAGATGGTGTTGCGCATGGGTGTCTCAGGCCAGCGCCGGGCCGCCGTGGGCTTCGAGGAGGTCCACTTCGTGGCCCTCGGCGGCCTGAGCTCCCCGCGGGGGACAGTGCCGAAGGCGCCCAGGGGTCGTCATCTAACGGCCCGCTGTGGCAGCAGTCAGCGCGGCAAGCGTGTCGTCGGGGCGCGGTACGACGACTTGCCGCGCCTGGCCTGCGACCTGCCGGATCAGCTCGGTCGCGAGTACGGTGCGTTTGGCGCTGCGGTCGAAGTAGCGGTCGAGCGCGAGTTGCGCAGCCTGCAGGTCGGCTTGCGCGGTGTCGAACTGGCGGCTCAGCAGCGCGAGCCGGGCGTTCAGCAGACGCAGCTTCAGATTCTCGCGCACGAAGAACGACTGCTCCGGTGCGAGCAGCATCGCCTCGGGAAAATCGATGCGGGTGACGCGCACCAAAGACTTCGCTTCGCTCCAGACTTTCTCGCCGAACGCGTTCCAGGTCGAGATCAGCACCCCGGCCCAATTCGCCGGCACGCTGGCCGCCGATGCCGGCCGCGCAACGCCCGCAGCCTTGGCGCCGGCGACAGGTTTGGCGGTGTCGTTGCCCGCGCTGTTACGCAAACTGCGCGCATCGGCTACGGCGAGCAGCGGCAACTCGTCGACCAGGCGGATCGCCTCATCGAGCTTGATGCCGAGCGAGGAAATGTCGGCAACGCTCGTCGCCTTGACGCGATCGAGGTCGCGCGTGATCGCACGGCGCACGCCTTCGAGCTGCGGC
>JANLUW010000167.1:0-3125 GCA_031363645.1 Rhizobacter sp.
ATGAGCCAGGCGCTGCGCAAGCTCACCGGCAGCATCAAGCGCACCAACACGATGGTGATCTTCATCAACCAGATCCGCATGAAGATCGGCGTGATGTTCGGCTCGCCCGAAACCACCACCGGCGGCAACGCGCTGAAGTT
This sequence comes from Rhizobacter sp., assembly GCA_031363645.1. GTDB lineage: Bacteria > Pseudomonadota > Gammaproteobacteria > Burkholderiales > Burkholderiaceae_C > LMDS01. Next base: position 141 of record JANLUW010000167.1, read on the forward strand.
CTACGCCTCGGTCCGGCTCGACATTCGTCGCATCGGCTCGATCAAGAAAGGCGAAGAGGTCATCGGCAACGAGACCAAGGTCAAGGTCGTCAAGAACAAGGTCTCGCCGCCGTTCAAGACCGCCGAATTCGACATCCTCTACGGCCAAGGCATCAGCCGCGAGGGCGAGGTGATCGACATGGGCGTCGAACAAAAAGTGCTCGAGAAGAGCGGCTCCTGGTACGCCTACAACGGTGAAAAAATCGGTCAGGGCAAAGACAACGCCCGCGAGTTCCTGCGCGAGAACCCCGCACTGGCGTTCGAGATCGAGAACAAGGTGCGCGCGGCGGCCGGCATTCGTCTGCTGGCAGGTGCCGGGCTGGCCGACGAAAAGCCGGCCAAGCTGAAGGTGGTCAAGGAATAACCTGAACCGGCGCGACAGGTCCCGCGCGAGAGCAGAGCGCAGCCAGCGCGCCGAGGCAATGTGAAGCCGCAGCGGTCCTTGAAAGCGCGAGCGCTGCAGTGGTTGTCGCAGCGCGAGCAGAGCCGGGTCGAATTACGGCGCAAGTTGCTTCCGCATGCCCGCGCGGAAGACGCGGCGGCTGCCCAGGCGGAGCGGGAGCCAGCCGAATTGAGTGCTGCCGTGCGGGTCGAGGCGGTGCTCGACTGGCTCGAAGCGAACGAATACCTTTCGCACGAACGCTTCGTCGAATCGCGCGTGCATGCGCGGTCGGCACGCTTCGGCAACCTGCGAATCCGCCACGAGCTCAAGCAACACCAGGCGGTACTGTCACCCGGCGCAGCGCAGGCACTGAAAGACAGCGAACTGCAGCGTGCACAGGTCGTGCGCGAGCGCAAATTCGCCAGCTGGCCGGCAACTGCCGGCGAGCGCGCAAAGCAATCCCGATTTTTGGCAGGCCGGGGGTTCTCGCCCGAGGTGATCGGGCGCGCGCTGCACGGTCCGGCCAAATCTGACCGCCACGATCAACGCCACGACGACGAAAACGACGACCGCGACCCCAACCCTTGAGCCTTGCGCCATTGTTGGCGCGCACCGGTCCGTGCGCCATCGCGGCCGCAGCGATGTTGCAGAGCAGCATGCTACATTCGCGCGCTATTCGCGGGCTCTTCAGCATCATGTCGCCGTTCACGCGGCGCCATCGAAGCACCGCGGCGCCCCAATCCAGCCACTTCGCCTTCTGCCCACCGATGGCCTTGCCGACCGCAGCCAGCGACCGCCAGCCCAGACACCGTCGCAGCATCGACGTACAAATCTTCGCTCGCGGAAATGGCCTTTGGGAGGTCGATGCCCACATCACCGATGTGCGGATGCACGAAACCCGCATGGCCACCGGCATTCTGCCGGCCGGCGAACCGATTCACGACATGCTCTTGCGCCTCGTCGTCGACGAGCGCTTCAACGTGATGGAGGCCGGCGCAGAAACCCGCGCGATGCCTTATCCGGGCGAGTGCAACAGCTTTGCCGACGTCTACGGTCGGCTCGTCGGCTTGAATCTGATGCAAGGCTTTCGGCACGCCGTCAGAGAGCGACTCGGCGGCGTGCAAGGCTGCACCCACCTCACCGAGCTGACGCAGGTGTTGCCGACGGCCGTCGTGCAGGCGTTCGCTGGCGAGGTGCTCGACACCGGCGGCAAAAGCGCCGACAGTCCGCAGCCATTCCAGATCGACCGCTGCCACGCGTTGCGTGCCGATGGCCTGGCCGTGAAAACCTTCTACCCGCGCTGGTACCGCGCCCCGCAAACCAGCACCTCCGCAAGCCGCCCGCCATCCGGCGAAGCGGCTGTCGTCACTTCCGACAATTGACCTTCCGAGAGACCCGACCATGAAAATCCACGAGTACCAAGGCAAGGAAATCCTGGCGCAGTTCGGCGTGCCGGTGCCGCGCGGCTACCCCGCGTTCAGCGTGCGCGAGGCCAACGAGGCCGCGCAAAAGCTCGGCGGCCCGGTCTGGGTCGTGAAGGCGCAAATCCACGCCGGTGGCCGCGGCAAGGGCGGCGGCGTGAAGCTCGCGCGCTCGATGGCCGAGGTCGAAAAGCTTTCGACCGAAATTCTCGGCATGCAGTTAAAGACCCACCAGACCGGCCCCGAAGGCCAGAAGGTGCGCCGCCTGCTGATCGAAGAAGGCGCCGACATCAAGCACGAGTACTACGTCGCCGCTGTCACCGACCGCGGCACGCAACGCGTGGCGATCATGGCCAGCAGCGAAGGCGGCATGGACATCGAAGAGGTGGCCCACGCCACGCCCGAGAAAATCTTGAAGGTATTCGTCGACCCGGCGACCGGCTTCACCGACGCGCAAGGCACCGAGCTCGCCATTGGCATCGGGATCCCGGCCGCGAGCCACGCGCAAGCGATCGACGTGTTCAAGAAGCTCTACCAGTGCTACATGGACACCGACTGCTCGCTGGCCGAGATCAACCCGCTGATTCTCGAAGGGTCGGTGGACGGCAAGCCGGGCAACATCAAGGCCCTCGACGCGAAGTTCAACTTCGACGCGAACGCGCTGTTCCGCCACCCCGAAATCGTCGCCTACCGCGATCTCGATGAAGAAGACCCGGCCGAAATCGAAGCCAGCAAGTTTGACCTCGCCTACATCCAGCTCGACGGCAACATCGGCTGCCTCGTGAACGGCGCGGGCCTGGCGATGGCGACGATGGACACCATCAAGCTGTTCGGCGGCGAGCCGGCCAACTTCCTCGACGTGGGCGGCGGTGCCACCGCCGAGAAGGTCACCGAGGCCTTCAAGATCATGCTGGGCAACCCCAAGGTGAAGGCGATCCTCGTCAACATCTTCGGCGGCATCATGCGCTGCGACACCATCGCCGAAGGCGTGATCGCCGCGTGCAAGGCCGTCAACCTGAACGTGCCGCTGGTGGTGCGCATGAAGGGCACCAACGAGGAGGCCGGCAAGCAGCTGCTGAAAGATTCGGGCCTGCCCATCATCACCGCCGAGTCGATGGCCGACGCCGCGCAAGCCGTGATGGC
>JANLUW010000186.1:0-2860 GCA_031363645.1 Rhizobacter sp.
TGCCGCCCACCGTGGGCGTGTTTTCCTTGATGAAGCCGACCAGACTCTTGCGCAGGTCATCGGGATTGGCCGAGCAGGCACGCAGAACCTCGGCAGCCGAGGGGTTGTCGAGCAGCGCCATCAACAGGTGTTCGACCGTGATGAATTCGTGACGCTGCTGACGCGCCTCGACAAACGCCATGTGCAGGCTAACTTCGAGTTCTTGAGCGATCATGCGGCCTCCATAATGCATTGCAACGGGTGGCCACCGCGGCGCGCGGCGGCCAATACCAATTCAACCTTTGTCGATGCGACATCTTTCGAGTACACGCCACAAACTCCCCGCCCGTCATGGTGAATTTTCAACATGATCTGCGTCGCGGTTTCGAGGTCGCGTTTGAAATACTCCTGCAGCACCATCACGACGAACTCCATCGGTGTGTAGTCGTCGTTCAGCAATACCACTTGGTACATGCGGGGCGGTTCGGTCTTTGCAACCTTGCGCTCCATAACGACCGCTCCCTGCCCGTCGTCGGGCCTGGGCGGCGCCACCGGCGGCGCCGCGGGAGGAGTGGTTTCTTCAGCCATGCAAATCATTCTATCGAGTTGCCGGTGCGGCGTTTCATTCCTCCCCATATTGCGCCCTCACCTCGTTCTGCAAGTGCGCGGTCGCGTGACGCCAGCGACGCTTTTCAGGGGGGGCTTGTGGTCTTGACAGTCGATTTGGCCGAGCACCAGAATGTGACACGCGTCACGAATGCTGCCGCGTCGATGGGAGACCCGTCATGTCCACCGGCACAGTCAAGTGGTTCAACGACGCCAAAGGATTCGGTTTCATCGAACCCGATGAAGGCGGCGAAGACATCTTTGCGCACTTCTCGGCGATTCAGATGGAAGGTTTCAAAACCTTGAAGCAAGGCGAACGCGTCACGTTCGAGCTGGTCCACGGGCCCAAGGGCCAGTTGGCCCAGCAGATCGCACCGGTCGACTTTCCCGACATCGCCGAATCCGCGCCCGCTGTTGCGCCGGCCAAGGGCTGACCCGCTGCGGATCACCCGCCTCGATTCTTGACCCGGCGCGTGGGCACAGCCTGAGCCGCGCCGGTGCGGGTGTTGCCTTTGTGATCGACAACCATCATCGTGCGTGGACCACGCATCGGCACACATTTGCGACACTCCTACGCGCTCATTGATTTACATATGCGTTTGAATAGCATGTCGACATCGATGATCACATCATTCATGTCCGCCGAGCCTCGCATCATCAGCACCGTCCGATAGCCCTAAGTCGCTCCAGGGCCATTCGACCGAATCGTCGCAACGCCGTGAGCATCTCGCTCGCGAGCCTGTCGATTGCCGCGGCTGAAAGCGAACCCTCCCACCCGGCCGAGGCGCGCAGGGCCGGCAGTGCCCGCGTGGTTGCCGACCCGCCCTCTCCGGTCGGTCCCGTGCTCAACGTCCAGTTGCTCGGGGGGTTCGTTGTCAGTGGCCGCCGCGGAATCGGCATCGGAGACACCAAAAGCCGAACGCACGTGCGCCCGTTGCTCGCCATCGCGGCCTCGTCGCGGCAAGGCGTCGGCCGCGACGAGGCGATCGACGCCCTCTGGCCGCGCCACTCCGACACCGGCGCCCAAAACCGGCTGCACCACACGATGCACCTCGTGCGCCGCGCGCTCGGGGCGCTCGCCTGGCACGACGAGTGGATCACGCTTAACCAGAGCCGGGTGCAACCCGATCCCCGCATCGTCTGCGACGCGGCGCAGCTCGACACCGCAGCCCTCGGGCCGCTCGACCGGCTCGGCAACGCCGATTTGATCGAGGTCATCGAGTCGTGCCGCGGCGATTGGGCGCCCGACGTCGATGCCCACGCGATCTCATCGCGTCGCAACCGAGCGCCCTGCTGGAAGTCTAGGTGCGCACCGGCAGTCGGCGCGGTACGCAGTCCGTCGTCATTCCCGTCACCGCTGAGGTGCAGGAATTGATTCGAAGCGGTGGCTTGTCGACCGCGACGCTGGACTACGTCGAGTCGCTTTCGGCACGCGTTTTTCCGCAAGCGTCGGTCGATTTCTGGAAAGGCGTGTCGCAGCAGAACGGCGCGGGGGGCGGCGAGTATCCGGGCCACGTGCAGTCGCCCGCGATCGTGTTCAACACGTTCGGCTCGATGGGCCAGCGGGCCTACGACAACTCGGCCGAGTTGGTCACCTCGTCGGCACGCAGCTTGCAGCCCGGCTCGGTTCCGGCAAACGTGGAACCCGTGCTTTTCGCGGCCGAGGCCTTCATGTTCGCCCTCTCGGTCGCGGTAGGCCTGACGCCCGAGATGCTGCCGATGATCGTGACGAGCACGCAGGCCAAGGGCGCAGTGAGTCTGTCACGCAAGAAAGTGATCGTGAAGCGTCTGGATGCGATCCAGAACTTCGGCGCAACGGACGTCCTGTGTACCGACAAGACCGGCACGCTGACGCAGGAGAAGATCGCTCTGGAGCGCCACACCGACGTGTTCGGACACGAGTCGGAAGAGGTGCTCAAGTTCGCGTTCCTGAACAGCCACTACCAGACGGGGCCAAAGAACCTGCTCGACCGCGCCGTGCTCGAGCACATCGAGCTGAAGACCGAGCTGAAACTGGAGCAGGACTATCGCAAGATCGACGAGGTGCCCTTCGACTTCGAACGCCGTCGCATGTCGGTGGTGGTGTCGGAGCGCGACGACCACCACGAGCTGATCTGCATGGGCGCGGTCGAGAAGATGCTGGCCGTGTGCAGCCGCGTGCGCATCGAGAACGGCGACGGTCCCCACGAACTGCCTCTGGACGCCGACATGCTGGTGCGCGTGCAGCAGGTGACTCGCGAACTCAATGAAGATGGGCTGCGCGTGGTGGCGGTGG
>JANLUW010000204.1:0-13655 GCA_031363645.1 Rhizobacter sp.
TGGTTCGGCTGGGCCCGGCGCGTTCGACTCACCCGAAACGCAGCGCCATCACACCGGCCACGATGACGCCGGTGCCGATCGCGCGCTGCAGGCCGAAGCGCTCGTTCAGCAGCACGGTGCCGAGCACCGCGGCGAATAACACCGAAGTCTCGCGCAGCGCTGCGACCGACGCGACCGGCGCGCGCGTCATCGCCCACAGCGCGATGCCGTATGCGCCGATCGAGGCGCTGGCACCGAGTGCGGCCACCGGCCAGCGCTTGCGCGCGTAGGCGACGAGCGCGGCGCGTTCGACTGTGCCGCGGCGCAGCCACACGAGCACCGGATAAAAAAACCCGTCGAGCACGAACAGCATGAGCACGTAGCGCGCCGCGCCGCCGTTGACCCGCACGCCGATGCCGTCGACCGTGGTGTAGATCGCGATCAGCGCCGCGTTCGCGAACGCGAACAACAGCGCGCGGCGGTGGTGCAGCGCCTCGCCCGGATGCGCCAGCCCGACCAGCCCGACGCCGACCGCGATACCGACGATGCCGAGCCACGCTGCTGCGCTCGGCGCTTCGCCGATGAACGCGCTGCTGCCGAGCGCGACCAGCAGCGGCGCGAAGCCGCGCATGATCGGGTAGGTGAGGCCGAGGTCACCGTGCTCGTAGGCTTCGACCAGCGCAATGTAGTAGCCGATGTGGATTACCAGCGAGGCCAGCAGGTACGGCCACGCGCTGCGGTTCGGCAGGCCGACCCACAGCAAAAAAGGCAGCGAGACGACGGCGCCGGCGACCGTCATCAGCGCGGTGTCGGCGGCCTTGTCGCCGCCCGACTTGATCATCGCGTTCCACGAGGCATGCAGCATCGCGGCGCACAGCACAGCCAAAACGATCGGCCAGGTCAACGCCATGTGCGCGGCGTGCTCGCCTTTGTGGAATGGACGCAGTGGCGCGCGGAAAGCTGTTCCATGTCGGTGGGGCTGGGCATGGTGGGTTCAGATGACCGGGTCTTCGGGAGCGGTCAGCGCGCCGTGCTGCGAGTTGCGGATGCGCGTATTCGTCAACGCGCCGGCCGACTCGAGGATCGGATACGCGATCGAGCAGATGTGCGAGTTGATGCGCTTCAGGTCGCTGATCAGATCGATGTGCAGCGCGCTGGTCTCGATGCTTTGCGCGGTGTTGTTTTGCAATCGTGCGATGTGGGTCGCGGCGTACGCGTGCTCGAGGTCGCGAAAGCGCGCTTTTTCTTCGAGCAGCTTTTTCGCGTCGCGCACATGGCCGTCGAGGAACACGCTCATGCCCAGCCGCAGGTTCGCGCTCAGGCGCTCGTGCAGGTGCACGATCTCGGCCATGCCGGCATCCGAGAAGCGGCGGTTCTTGCGGATCTTTTTGTCTTCGATGTCTTGAATCACGCGCTCGATGATGTCGCCGATCTGCTCCATGTTGATCGTGAACGAAACGATGTCGGTCCAGCGCCGGCTCTCGTCTTGCGAGAGCGCCTCGCGCGAGATCTGGGTCAGGTAGAACTTGATCGCGGAATACAGCTCGTCGACCGTGTCGTCCATCTTGCGCAGTTGCTCGGCAAGCACCAGATCGTTGTCGCGAAGCACCGGCAGGATGCCGTTCATCATGGTTTCGACCACGTCGGCCTGATGCAGTGCTTCGCGCGCGGCGCAGCTGATCGCGAGCGAGGGTGTTTGCAGGGCCGACGGGTCGAGGTGGCGCGGACGCGTCGGCGCAGCGGGCGACGGCGCTGCCGGCAGCAGCTTCTCGACCAGCCGCGCCATCGGCCCGGTCAAGCCGATGAACAGCGCCGCGCGGATGACGTTGAAGCCGAGGTGGAACGCGATCACCTGCGCGTGGATGCTTGGCAGGTGGTTCTGCAGCAGCACGTGGATGTGCGGCAGCAGCGGGATCGCGATCGCGCAACCGGCGAGCTTGAACAGCAGGCTGCCGAGCGGCAGGCGCAGGCGCACTGTCGGCGGGCCCGAGCTCGTCAGCATCGCGAGGATGCCGCTGCCGATGTTGGCGCCGAGCACGAGGCCGAGCGCGACCGTGATCGGCAAGATGCCCGAGGCCGCGAGCGTGGCCGTGAGCAGCACGAAGGCAAGGCTGGAGTAGCAGGCCATGGTCAGCAGCGCGCCGACGATGATGTCGAGGAACACATCGTTCGGCAGCCCGACGATCAGGCCGCGGATCACCGGCGAAGCGATCATCGGCTGCGTTGCTGCGACGATCAACTGCAGCCCGAGCGTGATCAGCCCGAAACCGATCGCGACCCGGCCCACGCGGCCCGCGGTGCTCTTCTCGTTCGAGATGAACAGCACCACGCCCGAGAAGATCAGCAACGGCGAGAGCCACGAGAGATCGAACGAAAACACCACCGCCATCAGGCTCGTGCCGATCTCGGCACCCAGCATCACCGCGAGGCCTGCGGCCATGCCGACCAGGCCACTGCCGACGAACGACGAAATGATCACCGCGGTGGCCGTGCTCGATTGCACCAGACCGGTCACGGCCAGGCCCGCGAGCATCGACTTGAAGCGGTTGCTCAGGCTGCTCGCGAGCACCTTGCGCAAGTTCTCGCCGAAGATCCGGATCACGCCGGTGCGCACGATGTTCGTGCCCCACACGAGCAGCGCGATCGCGGCGAGCAGGTTGAGCAAATGGGTCATCGGGTCGGGAATGCCTTCATGACTGCATCGGTGTTTCGTCGTCGTGCTCGGTCACTGCGCGTGGTTGAGCGCCAAATCGAAGGCGTCGAAGTTGCGCCATCGACGTTGCGTATCGAGCCCTTCGATTCTGCGGTTCAGGATCAGCGGAACGCGCTGCTCCGAGAGGCCGCCGTGCGAGCGCAGCGGTGCGTCGAGTGCAGTGAGGTCATGGCGCGCTGCAGCCGTGCCGATCACGGACGAGCGCTCGGAGAGAACGACGATGTCGCCGATGCGGTCGGCCGGCAATTCGAGGCGCTCGGTGGCTTCGGCGCGCGTCAGCACGGCTTCGATGCCGCGTTGCGATGCGAGTCGCTTCACCACTGCGGCCTGATCGACTTCGCGCGGCAGGTACACCGTCGCAAATGAACCCAACGCGCCGTGATGAACGACGTACGGGTCGGTGATCGGCAGGATCACCCTGGCATGTGCCGCGCCGAGCCAGCCATCCAGCAAATCTTGCAGGTAGATCACTTCGGGTTGCCCGTCCATGCGCGTCTTCGCGTTCATGCCGTGGTCGGCGGTGAGGGCGATCACGCAGCCCATCGCGTCGAGCTGCCCGAGGTAGTTGTCCATCATCGAATAGAACGCATCGGCGCCAAGCGTGCCGGGCGCGTGCTTGTGCTGCACGTAGTCGGTGGTCGAGAGGTACATCACATCGGGCCTGCATGCGCTCCGCATCAGCGCAACACCGGCCGCGAACACGAACTCCGAGAGCTCTGCGCTGTAGACCGAAGGCAGCGACATGCCGACCCGACGCAAGACGTCGTCGATGCCGTTCTCGGCCATCGTCGCCTCGTCGGCCTTTTCCGCCGAGAAGCAGATGCCGCTCATCTTGTGGCCGAGCAGCTTGCGCAATTTGTCTTTGGCGGTGACGATGGCGAGCGTCGACCCGGCGTCCGCCAGCGTAGCCAGGATCGTCGGCGCACGCAGCCACTTCGGGTCGTTCATCATCACTTCGGTGCCGGTCGCGACATCGAACAGGTAGTTGCCGCAAATGCCGTGCACCGAGGGCGGCGCGCCGGTCACGATCGACAGGTTGTTCGGGTTCGTGAAGCTCGGAATCACGCAGTCGGCGATCAGCGCCGTGCCTTCGGCGAGCACTCGCGCGAGCCACGGCATGCGGCCATGGGCGACGGCTTGGGCGATGTACTCGGGCTCGCAGCCGTCGATGCAGACGACCACGGTCGGTTGCTTTGGCAAGGCGTAGTGGCGGTGGTTGACGTCGATCATTTGCGGCTCAAGTTTTGTGCGCGTGTTGGGGGTGATTGCGAACCGTGCGTTCCTTGCTTTCGATGACGTGGTCGAACATCGCCTTGCCGGCGGCTGCCGGGTTGCCCGAGGCGATCGCCTTGACGATCTGGCGGTGCGCGTTGGCCGAGACCGGCATCAGCCAGCCGTCGGCCAGGTTCAGGGGGCGGAACAGGCTGAGTTCCTTGATCAGTTTGCGGTAGATCGCGGTCAACTTGCCGTTGCCGGCGAGCTCGACCAGCCGGTCGTGGAACTTCAGGTTCAGCAGGTGAAAGTGCTGCGCGTCTTTGGCCTTGACCGCCTGCTCCATTTGGTCGACGAGGCCGCGAATTTCTTTGAGCCGTGCCGGCGCGATGTGCTCGGCCAGGCGCCGGCCGACGAGCTCGTCCATCGCGGCGCAGAGGTCGAAGATCTCGACCGCCTCGGCGATCGGGATATCGCGCACGAACACGCCGCGGTTCTTCTCGATTCGCACCAGCCCGGCTTCTTCGAGCATGCGGAAGGCCTCACGCAACGGCCCGCGCGAGACGCCCAGGCGGGCAGCGAGCGTCAGCTCGGTCAGCCGGGCGCCGGGCACCAATTCACCCGAAAGAATCATTCGCTCCAACTCGCCCTGCACCACGCTCGTGAGCGAGCTCGTTTGCAGCAGCGTGATCGTGGGATGGCGGACAACCGTAGCACTCATGGGTGACGAGTAGATGACAGCACATGTCGATTGTCAACAATCAACATGAAACAGTTGACGCCACTTTCGCCCGCCCTCTAGACTGCGCCGGGAGCACGGTAGCCTGCCAGATCGAAATGGGCACGCGGCTTGCATTTGCCTTCAGTTCCTTGTCATCTTCGCCAGGAGTTCTGCATGAATCTGGGTTCCATCAAACCGGTGCTCGCCGCGCTGGCCTTGCTCATCGGCGCCACGGGCGCGTTCGCACAGAAGACCCAGCTCACGGTCTACACCGCGCTCGAGACCGACCAGCTCAAGGCCTATGAAAACGGCTTTATCAAGGTCAACCCAGACATCGAGATCAAGTGGGTGCGCGACTCCACTGGCGTAATCACCGCCAAGCTGCTCGCCGAGAAGGCGAACCCGCAGGCCGATGTGGTGATGGGCGTGGCTGCGTCGAGCCTCGCGCTGCTCGACAAGCAAGGCATGTTGATCGCCTATGCGCCGCTCAACCTCGACGCGATCATGAGCCAGTACCGCGACAAGAAAGACCCGCCGGCCTGGTTCGGCATGGATGTGTGGGGCGCGACCGTTTGCTTCAACACCGTCGAGGCCACCAAGCGCGGCCTGCCCAAGCCTGAAACCTGGAAGGACATGACCAAGCAGATCTACAAAGGTCAGATCGTGATGCCGAACCCTGCGTCATCGGGCACCGGCTTCTTCGACGTGTCGGCCTGGTTGACGCTGTGGGGCGACGACGGCGGCAAGGGCGGCGGCTGGAAGTTCATGGACGCGCTGCACGAGAACATCGCGCAGTACACCCACTCCGGCTCCAAGCCCTGCAACATGGCGGCGACCGGCGAGTACGTGATGGGCATTTCGTTCGAGTATCGCGGTAATGCCAACAAGGCCAAGGGTGCGCCGATCGACCTGATCTTCCCGAAGGAAGGGCTGGGCTGGGACTTGGAGGCCTTCGCGATCCACGCGGGCACGAAAAAACTCGACGCCGCCAAGAAGCTCGCCGACTGGGCTTCGAGCAAGGACGCGATGAAGCTCTACGGCAAAAACTTTGCGATCACCGCGGTGCCCGGCGTGGCTGAGCCTTTGAAGAACGTGCCGGCCGACTACGAGAAGCGGCTGGTGAAGATGGACTTCGCCACCCTTGCGGCGAATCGTGAGCGCGTCTTGGCCGAATGGAACAAGCGTTACGACGCGAAGTCCGAGCCGAAAAAGTAAACCCCATTCGATGAGCGAGTACCTGCGCCTGGCGGGCATCCGCAAGAACTTCGGTGCCTTCGAGGCGCTGCGCGACATCGGCCTGTCGATCGGGCAAGGCGAGTTCGTTTGCTTTCTGGGGCCCTCGGGATGCGGCAAGACGACCTTGCTGCGCATCATCGCGGGGCTGGAAACGCAGACAACCGGCAGCATTCACCAAGCCGAGCGAGACATCTCGCTGATGCCGCCTGCGCAGCGCGATTACGGCATCGTGTTTCAGTCATATGCGCTGTTCCCGAACCTGACCGTGGCCGACAACGTCGCCTACGGCCTCGTCAACCGCAAGCAGTCGCGCGCCGACATCGCCAATCGCGTCGAAGAGCTGCTTCGGCTTGTCGGCCTGCCGGGCACCGGCGACAAATTTCCGGCGCAACTCTCGGGCGGGCAACAGCAACGCATCGCGCTCGCGCGCGCACTCGCCACGAAGCCCGGTTTGCTGCTGCTCGACGAACCCTTGTCGGCACTCGATGCGTTGGAGCGCGTGCGGCTGCGTCAGGAAATTCGCTCGTTGCAGCACAAGCTCGGTGTCACGACCATCATGGTCACGCACGACCAGGAAGAAGCGCTTTCTGTGGCCGACCGCATCGTCGTGATGAACCACGGTGTCATCGAGCAGGTGGGTACGCCGATGCAGGTGTACAGCGAGCCGGCGAGCGTGTTCGTGGCCGACTTCATCGGCAAGGGCAACCGGCTTGTCGCGGTGGCCGAAGGCGGCGGCATGCTGCGCTGCGGTCACCTGCGCCTGCCCTGGCCGCCAAGTGCCGGCGCCGAGCCGTCGACCGGCGCGAGCGTAACGCTCTACATGCGGCCGGAAGACCGCGTCGTCGAAGGGTTGCAGGCGGGCGACCCGCACCAGTGCGTCGGCACCGTGCGGCGCGTCGATTTTTTCGGCGGCTATTGCTTCGTCGACCTGCGCGTCGAGGGCTTGCCCGACCAGCCGATGAACCTGCAGTTCTCGCTCATCCAAATGCATGACTTGGGCGTTCACGAGGGCGCGCAACTGCGCTTCGCATTGCGCGCCGATCGGCTGCGCGCGTTCCCGCCAAAACCCGCGGCTTGATGCGCGCGACGTCACGATGCCGGCCGCCCTGACGCTCCCCGGCACCGCGCTGCACCAGCGCGCCCACTGGACCGACCGGATCGCCCACGCGTCGATGCTGCTGATCACGCTCGCGCTCGTCGTCTTTCTCGCTCTGCCGCTGGCGAGCATCCTCGTCAAGTCGCTCCAGAACGCCGGCGGCACGTTCATTGGTCTCGGCAATTTCACCGGCTACCTTGCCAATCCTTCGCTGTTGACCTCGCTTTGGCACAGCGTCTGGGTGTCGTTGGTGGTCACGCTGATCGTGCTGCCACTGGCGTTCGGATTCGCCTACGCGTTGCAACGCAGCTGCATGCCACTCAAGGGTCTGCTCCGCACGATCGCGTTGGTGCCGCTGCTCGCCCCGTCGCTGCTGTCGGCCATTTCGCTGATCTACTGGTTCGGCAATCAGGGTGCGCTGCTCGGCGTGATCCGCGCTTTCGGCTTCGAGAACATCTACGGCGCGCCGGGCATCGTGATGGCCGAGTGCTTCGCGGTGTTCCCGCACGTGTTGATGATCCTGATTACCGCGCTCTCGCTCGCCGATGAGCGCCTGTTCGAGGCCGCCGATGCGCTCGGCACCAGCACGCGCCGCAAGTTCTTCACGATCACCTTGCCGGGCGCGAAGTACGGGCTGGTCTCGGCCGGCATGGTCGCCTTCACGCTGGTGATGACCGACTTCGGCATCCCGAAAGTGATCGGCGGCAACTTCAACATGCTCGCGACCGACGTGTTCAAGCTCGTCATCGGCCAGCAAGATTTCCAGCGTGGTGCGGTCGTCGGCCTGCTGCTGTTGCTGCCCGCAGTGCTGACCTTCGCGATCGACTGGCTGGTCAGCCGAAAGCAGACCGCGATGCTGTCGGCCCGCGCCGTGCCGTTGCGGCCCAGGCCGGCGCGCGGCTTCGACACCGCGATGCTCGCCTACGCGCTGCTGATCGCCGCGCTGATGGTCGGCATGCTCGGCATGGCGGTCTTCGCGTCATTCGCGACCTTCTGGCCCTACAACCTCACGCCCACGCTCACGCACTACACGATGGGCCTGGTCGACGCCGAAGTCGGTGACGCTTTCCTCAACAGCTTGAAGCTCGCCGCGGGCACCGCGTTCTTCGGCACGATCCTTGTGTTCGTCGGCGCCTACCTGCTCGAAAAAACGCGCGGCATGGCGGCGCTGCGCCCGGTCGTGCGCTTGCTCGCGATGCTGCCGATGGCGGTGCCGGGCCTGGTGCTGGGCCTCGGCTACATCTTTTTCTTCAACCTGCCAGGCAATCCGCTGAACGGCCTGTACCAAACGTTGCCACTGCTGGTGCTGTGCACGATCGTTCACTTCTACACGACCGGCCACCTCACGGCAGTGACGGCGCTCAAGGCACTCGACCCCGAGTTCGAGTCGGTCTCGGCTTCGCTGAAAGTGCCGTTCTTCAAGACCTTCTGGCGCGTCACGCTGCCGATCTGCACGCCGACCTTGCTCGACATCGCGCGCTACTTCTTCATCAACGCGATGACGACGATCTCGGCGGTGGTGTTCCTGTATTCGCCGAGCACCAAGGTCGCGTCGATCGCGATCCTCAACCTCGACGAAGCCGGTGAGGCCGGTGCGGCGGCCGCGTGCGCCGTGCTGATCACCACGGCATCGACTGTCGCGACGCTCTTGTTCATGGCCCTCGGCGCGTGGGTGAACCGCCGCACGCAGGCCTGGCGCGGTGGCCGTTGACAACGCCACACAAAGGAGATGAACCCGTGGACCGTGATGCCATCCTGCTGACCCCCGGCCCTTTGACGACGACGCTGCGCACCAAGCTCGCGATGTTGCGCGACTGGGGTTCGTGGGATGCCGATTTCGTCGCGATGACGGCCGAGATGCGTCGGCAACTGCTCGCTGTTGTTCACGGCGAAGGCTCGCACGTCGTCGTGCCCTTGCAAGGTAGCGGCACGTTTTCGGTCGAAGCTGCGGTCGCGACGCTGGTGCCCCGCGATGGTCACCTGCTGGTGCTCGACAACGGCGCCTATTGCAAGCGCCTGGGCAAGGTCGCCGCGCTGATGGGCCGGCGCACCACGATCATGTCGCACGCCGAAGACGAAGCCGTCTCGGCTGAAGCGCTCGAGGCCAAGCTGCGCGCCGACCCGAGCGTCACCCACGTCGGCTTCATTCACTGCGAGACCGGCACCGGCGTGCTCAACCCGCTGCAGGCCGTGAGCGACGTGTGCGCGCGCCACGGAAAAGGTTTGATCATCGACGCGATGAGCTCGTTCGGGGCGCTGCCGATCGACGCGCACACGATCACGTTCGACGCACTCGTGGCCGCGAGCGGCAAGTGCCTGGAAGGTGTACCGGGGATGGGCTTCGTCGTCATCCGCAAGGCCGTGCTTGCCGTCTGCGAGCACAACTCGCACTCGCTCGCGATGGACCTGTTCGACCAGCACATCTACATGGAAAAGACCGGCCAATGGCGCTTCACGCCACCCACGCACGTGGTCGCAGCGCTGAGCGAAGCGCTGAAGCAGTTCGCCGAAGAGGGCGGTCAGCCGGCACGGCTCGCGCGTTACACCGACAACATGCGCAGCTTGATCGACGGCATGAAGCGACTCGGCTTCACGCCGTTCCTGGACCCCGCGCTGCAGGCACCGATCATCGTGACCTTCCATGCGCCGGCCGTGCAGGTCTACGACTTCAACGCGTTCTACGCCGCGGTGAAGCAGCGTGGCTTCATCCTGTACCCCGGCAAACTGACACAAGTCGAAACCTTCCGCGTTGGCTGCATCGGCGCGATCGGGCGCAACGAGATGCGGCAGGCGGTGAGTGCTGTCGCAGACGCGATAGATGCGCTAGGCTGGGGGCGCTGAACAAGGAGACAAGGTGGCGCCGAAGCAATCGATGAGCGGGAAGGAGCATCCCGCGCTGCGTGCCGTGCGCGAGTCCGGCACCGGAAAGGTCAAGGTGGCGGTCAGCGACATCGACGGCATCTTGCGTGGCAAGTACCTGCACATCGACAAATTCCTCGGCGCCGCCGAGCCGCACCCGAACGGTGGCTTCGGCTTTTGCGATGTGGTGTTCGGCTGGGACGCCAACGACCACTGCTACGACAACGCTGCGCTCACCGGTTGGCAGCACGGGTTCCCCGATGCGCTCGCGCGGCTCGACCTCGACACCTACCGCACCGTGCCGTGGGACGACGGCGTGCCGTTCTTCCTCGGCGACTTCGTCACGCCGGCCGGCGCGCCTTTGCCGATCTGCCCGCGGCAGACCTTGAAGCGCGTGCTGAAACGCGCAGAGAAGCTCGGCGTGAGACCGATGACCGGCATGGAGTTCGAGTGGTTCAACTTCGCTGAAACGCCGCAAAGCTGGGCCGCGAAAAAGGGGGTCGACCCCGAGCCGATCACGCCGGGCATGTTCGGCTACTCGCTCTTGCGGATGAACCACAAGCGCGAATTTTTCAAGGCGCTGATGGACGAGATGCCGCTGTTCGGCGTGCCGATCGAGGGGCTGCATACCGAGACCGGGCCGGGCGTCTATGAAGTCGCGATCGCGTTCGGCGAAGCGCTCGAGCAAGCCGATCGCGCGATTCTCTTCAAGACCGGCGCCAAGGAAATCGGCGCGCGCTTCGGCGTGATGCCGAGCTTCATGGCGAAGTGGAACCAGCAGCTGCCGGGCTGCTCGGGGCACATCCACCAAAGCCTGTCGGACGGAAAGTCGAACCTGTTCTTCGACGCGAAAAGCTCGCGCAAGATGAGCAAGCTGTTCGAGAGCTACCTCGCTGGGCAGTGCGGCTTGTTGATGGAGATGGCGCCGATGTTCTGGCCCACCATCAACAGCTACAAGCGGCTCGTCGACGGCTTCTGGGCGCCGGTCAAACCGACCTGGGGCATGGACAACCGCACCGCGAGTTTTCGGGTGATCGCCGGCAGCCCGAAGGCGACACGGCTCGAAACCCGCTGCCCCGGCGCCGACGTGAACCCCTACCTTGCGATGGCCGCCGTGATCGCCGCCGGCTTGCACGGCGTCGAGCAAGGGTTGAAGCTGACGCAACCGCCGATCACCGGCACCAACGCGGGCTCTGACGACATCCCGCGCGCGCCACGCACCTTGATCGAGACCACGCGCGTGTTCAAGCAATCGACGGTCGCACGCGACTGGTTCGGCGATGACTTCGTCGACCACTTTGCCGCCACGCGCGAATGGGAGTGGCGCCAGTGGCTCGACGGCGTGACCGACTGGGAACTCAAGCGCTACCTGGAGGTCATCTGACGATGAAGGCGCCGCCCGTTGCCCGCCGTTGGCTGCTCGCGCTGCTTACGGCACCACTCATGGCACCGCTCGTCGCGCTCCTCATGGCACTGACACCGGCGTCCGCCAGCGCAGCGACCCTGCGTATCGCGAGCGCTTTCGACCCGCAGACGATGGACCCGCACGGTCTCGCGCTGCTGTACCACTCACGCGTCTACACGCAGGTTTATGAATCGCTGGTGAACCGCGACGAGCAGTACAAGCTCGAGCCTTCGCTGGCGTTGTCGTGGCAGGCGGTCGGCCCGACGACTTGGCGCTTCAAGCTGCGGCCCGGCGTCGTCTTTCACGACGGCACGCCGTTCACCGCCGACGACGCGGTGTTCTCGATCGAGCGCGCGATGGGTGCAGCGTCGCAGCGTTCGTTTCAGCTCAAGGGCGTGAAGGCGGCGCGCAAAATCGACGACCTCACACTCGAACTCTCGCTGGAAGCGCCCGACGCCGTGCTGCCCGAAAAGCTGTTCATGCTGGCAATGATGAGCCGGCCCTGGAGCGTTCGCCATCGCGTCGAAAAAGCGCAGGATTTCAACGGCAAGCAAGAAACTTTCGCGGTGCGCAATGCCAACGGCACTGGCCCGTTCATGCTCGAGCGCTACGAGCCCGATGTGCGCACCGTGCTCGCGCGCAACCCGCGCTGGTGGGGCTGGGGCGACAAGCGCTCGGGCAATGTCGACCGCGTCACGCTGATCGCGATCCGCTCCGATGCGACGCGGCTGGCAGCGCTCGTTTCGGGCGAGGTCGATCTGGTGCTCGACCCGCCCGCGCAAGACATCGAACGCCTGAAGCGCGAGCCGGCGATCAAGCTGCTGCAGACCACCGACCTCGGCCAGCAATACCTGACCTTCGACCAGGCGCGCGACGAGCTGCCGGACAGTGACGTGAAGGGTAAGAACCCCTTCAAAGAGTTGCGCGTGCGCCGCGCGGCGTATCACGCGCTCAACGTCGAGCTGATCACGCAAAAAGTGTTGCGCGGGCAGGGCGTGGCGACCGGCGCTTTTCTGTCGCCCAAGGTCGACGGCTTGTCGCCCGAGTTCGACAAACGCCTGCCTTACGACCCGGTCAAGGCACGGGCATTGCTCGCCGAGGCCGGTTACCCGAACGGTTTCTCGGTCACGCTCGACTGCGTGAACGTGCCGTGGCGCGAGGCGGTGTGCCAGGCGATGACGGCGATGCTGACGCAGGTCGGCATCCGCACCACCTTGCGCAGCTCGCCGACGAACCAGTTCTTCCCGAAGCTCAGCGGCGGCACTGCCAGTTTCATGGAGTTCGGCTGGACGCCGACCCCCGATGCGTGGTCGTCGCTGAACGCGCTGTTCCGCACTTGGGACAAGAGCGGCCTCGGCACCTTCAATGCCGGCCGCTACAGCAACCCGAAGCTCGATGCGCTGATCGACGCAGTGCGTGTCGAGCCCGACCTGACGCGCCGCCGCGAGATGGTCGGCGCCGCGCTGCGCATCGTCGGAGACGAGCTGCCTTTCGTTCCGCTGTACCGTCGCGCATTGACCTGGGCGATGAGCAAGTCGGTCAGCGCGGTTCAGTGGCCCGCCGATTCGACCGAGCTGCGCTGGGCCCGCATGAAGTAGCCAGTCAACCAGCACCCCACCATGAGCATCACGCGTTTCTCGTTTCCGACCACGATCCACTTCGGCGCTGGCGCGCGCGCATTGGCCGGCCCGCACCTGATGGCGCGCGGATGCAAACGCCCGTTGATCGTCACCGACAAGGGTCTGGCGGCGCTGCCGTTGATTGCCGAGCTGAAGGCCATGCTCGATGCCGCCGGCTTGCACGTGAATGTGTACAGCGGCGTGTTCGGCAACCCGACCGGCGCCCAAGTGATGAACGGCGCTGCGGCGTACAAGGCGCACGGGGCCGATTGCGTGATCGGCGTCGGCGGAGGCGCGGCGCTCGATGTGGCGAAGGTCGTCGGCCTGCTCGCGACGCACTCCGGCGATGTGATGGAGTACGTCTGGGATCACCCGCAGGCCCGCGCGATCGACGCCGCTGTGCTGCCGTACTTCATCGCGCTGCCCACCACCTCGGGCACCGGCAGCGAGGTCGGTCGCAGCAGCGTGATCAGCGAGGAAGCAACGCACGTCAAGCGCGTGATTTTCTCGCCGGCCATTCTTGCCAAGGTCGTGTTCGCCGACCCCGAACTCACGCTCGGCCTGCCGCCCGCCGTGACCGCCGCGACCGGCATGGACGCGCTGACCCACAACATCGAGAGCTACCTGTCGCCGGTCGTCCACCCGCTGTGCGACGGCATCGCGCTCGAAGGCCTGCCTGGAACTGCGCCTGCAGCACCACCGCCACGCGGCGGCGTGTGCCGCTGGAGCCAGGGAGCAGCAGCCCGATGCGCAACGGACGCCCACCCCGCTGCCGGACGCCGGTGGCCGGGTCGCGCACCCAGCCGAGCGCGTCG
>JANLUW010000219.1:0-4056 GCA_031363645.1 Rhizobacter sp.
GGGCGATGCGCTGGCGCGCCACGGCAGCGCCGCAGTGACCTACGGCTTGCGGCCCGAGGCACTCAAGCTGGCGGCAGAAGGCCTGCCCGGTCGGCTGCGCCTGCTGGAGCCGACCGGGCCCGAAACCTATGCGTTCGTCGACACAGCCATCGGCCCGCTGGTGGCACGCGCGCCGGGTGTCGTCGCGGGCAAGGTGGGCGACCCGGTGCACGTGGCGTGGTCGGCGGCGCAGGCCCATCTGTTCGATGCGACAACCGAACGCCGCATCGCGGTCTGAGGCGCAAACGCAGGCAAACTGCGGTGTTTGTGACCACCGCTTCGCCGCCGCCATGAACCCTTCCACCCCGCTGCCCCGACTATTGGCCGACATCGGTGGCACGAATGCGCGCTTCGCATGGCAAGACGACGCCGGCACAGCGCCGCGCGACCTGCAGACGCTCAACGTCAGCGATTACGCGAGCCTGGCCGAGACGATGCGCGCTTACCTCGATCGCCTCGGCCGCCCCGCGCCGCCGTGGTGCGCCATCGGCGTCGCCTCCCCGATCACCGGCGATGCGGTTCGGCTCACCAACAGCCACTGGTCGTTTTCGATCGACGCCGTGCGGTGCGAACTCGGCTTCGAGCGCTTCGTCGTCATCAACGATTTCACAGCGCTGGCGTTGGCGATTCCGGACCTGCCGTTGCACGAATTGCGGCAACTCGGCGGTGGCGGGGCGGTGGCCGGCACACCGCTTGGGCTGATCGGCCCGGGCACCGGGTTGGGCGTATCGGGCCTCGTGCCGAGCACCGAGCCGGGCCGCTGGGTCGCGCTGCAAGGCGAAGGCGGCCACGTCACGCTTTCCGCGAGCAATGTGCGCGAGGCGGCGGTGCTGCAGGTGATGCACCATCGTTTCGGCCACGCATCGGCCGAGCGCGCTGTTTCGGGGCAAGGCCTCGAAGCGCTGTACGACGCGCTGCGCACGCTCAACAGTGTGTCGAATGCCGCGCCCCTGACGGCTGCCGAGATCAGTCAACGCGCGCTGGCCGGGTCTGATGCGCAATGCGTCGAAGCGCTCGACCTGTTCTGCGCCTTCCTCGGCAGCGTTGCCGGCAACCTCGCACTCACGATCGGCGCACGCGGTGGCATTTACATCGGCGGCGGCATCGTGCCGCGCCTGGGCGACGCGTTCAAGAGATCGCGCTTTCGCGCGAGCTTCGAAGACAAGGGGCGGTTCCGCGGCTACCTCGAAGCGATCCCCGTCTACGTGATCCATTCTGAAGTCTCGCCCGCGCTGCTCGGCGCCGCGCGGGCGCTCTGAATCAGGGTTCGTCGAATCAGAGCTTCTCGTCGGCCACGCAGTCGACGAAATAAAGGTGATCCCCGGCGTCGTCGCCGGATTCGACCAGCCCGTGCACGTCGGTATCGAAGCCCGGAAACGCCGCGTTGAACTCGCGTGTGAACTTCAGGTAGTCGACGATCTTTTTGTTGAAGCGCTCGCCGGGGATGAGCAGCGGAATGCCCGGCGGGTACGGCGTCAGCAGCGAGGTGGTGATGCGGCCTTCGAGCTCGTCGATCGGCACGCGCTCGGTCTTGCGGTGCGCGATGTAGGCGAACGCGTCGGTCGGCTTCATCGCCGGCTGCAGGTCCGACAAATACATCTCGGTCGTCAACCGCGCGATGTCGCCCTTCGCATACATCTTGTGGATCGCCTGCGACAAGTCTTTCAGCCCCATGCGCTCATACCGCGGGTGCGCGGCGCAGAACTCGGGGAGGATGCGCCAAAGCGGCTGGTTGCGGTCGTAGTCGTCCTTGAACTGCTGCAGCGCGGTCAGTAGCGTGTTCCAGCGGCCCTTCGTGATGCCGATCGTGAACATGATGAAGAACGAGTAGAGGCCGGTCTTCTCGACGATCACGCCATGCTCAGCGAGGAACTTCGTGACGATCGCCGCCGGGATGCCGGTGTCGGCGAACTTGCCCGACATGTCGAGCCCCGGCGTGATGATCGTGCACTTGATCGGATCGAGCAGGTTGAAGCCTTCGGCAAGGTCACCGAAGCCGTGCCACTTGGCGCCGGCCTTGAGCACCCAGGCGGCACTCGTGCCGATACCTTCGCTCGCGATCTTGTCCGGGCCCCAGACCTTGAACCACCAGTCCTTCTTGCCGTAGTCTTTTTCGACCTTGCGCATCGCGCGCCGAAAATCCATCGACTCGGCGATGCTTTCTTCGACCAAGGCCGGCCCGCCCGGTGCTTCCATCATCGCGGCCGCCACATCGCAGCTCGCGATGATCGCGTACTGGGGGCTGGTCGAGCTGTGCATCAGGTAGGCCTCGTTGAAGAGGCTGCGGTCGAGCTTGCGTTCGACCGAGTCCTGCACCAGCACCTGCGAAGCCTGGCTGAGGCCGGCGAGCAGTTTGTGGGTCGATTGCGTCGCGAACACCAGCTGGTCTTTCGGGCGCGGGCGGTTTTTGCCCATCGAATGGAAGGTGCCGTAGAACTTGTGGAAGGCAGCGTGCGGCAGCCATGCTTCGTCGAAGTGCAAGGTATCGATGTAGCCGTCGAGCGTGTGCTTGATCGTCTCGGTGTTGTAGAGCACGCCGTCATACGTGCTCTGCGTGAGCGTGAGGATGCGCGGCTTGACCGTCTTCGCGTCGACACCCTTGAGCAACGGGTTCGCTGCGATCTTTTTCTTGATCGTGGCCGGTGCGAATTCGCTCTCGGGGATCGGCCCGATGATCCCGTAGTGGTTACGTGTGGGCCGCAGGAACACTGGCACCGCGCCGGTCATGATGATCGCGTGCAGGATCGACTTGTGGCAATTGCGGTCGACCACGACCACATCACCCGGCGCGACCGCGTGGTGCCACACCATCTTGTTCGAGGTGCTCGTGCCGTTGGTCACGAAGAAGCAATGGTCGGCGTTGAAGATGCGCGCCGCGTTGCGCTCTCTCTGCGCGATCGGGCCGGTGTGGTCGAGCAGCTGGCCGAGCTCTTCGACCGAGTTGCACACGTCGGCTCGCAGCATGTTCTCGCCGAAGAACTGATGGAACATGCGCCCGATCGGGCTCTTCAGGAACGCGACGCCGCCCGAATGGCCCGGGCAGTGCCACGAGTACGAGCCGTCCTGCGCGTAGTCGACCAACGCCTTGAAGAACGGCGGCGCGAGGCCATCCATGTAGCTGCGCGCCTCGCGGATGATGTGGCGCGCAACGAACTCCGGCGTGTCCTCGAACATGTGGATGAAGCCGTGCAGCTCCCGCAGCACATCGTTCGGCAAATGCTGCGAGGTGCGCGTTTCGCCGTACAGGTAGATCGGCACCTCGGCGTTCTTGAAGCGCACTTCCTGGATGAACTTGCGCAGGTTGAGCACGGCCGGGTCGAGCTCGGGGCCGGCGGTGAACTCTTCGTCGTCGATCGACAGGATGAACGCGCTGGCGCGGCTTTGCTGTTGCGCGAACTGCGAGAGGTCACCGTAGGTCGTTGCGCCGAGCACCTCGAAGCCCTCTTTTTCGATCGCCGAAGCAAGTGCGCGGATGCCCAGACCCGAGGTGTTTTCGGAGCGAAAGTCCTCGTCGATGATGACGATCGGAAAGTTGAAACGCAGCATTGACGAGGCCTCGATTGGCGGGGGCACAGGAAGGGAAAAAACGCGAAGGGCGAAGTGTAGGGCTACCGTGTGTCGCACGTGCGCTGCGTGTGCGACACGCGCCTACACTCGATGCCGACATCCGCTGTGGAGGAACAATGGACCTTTCGATCGCGACCGTGTGGTGGGTCGCCGCTGGCATCGCGGTCGCGGTCGAACTTGCGACCGGCACCTTCTACCTGTTGATGATCGGCCTTGGTTTGGCGGCCGGCGCAGCTGCTGCGCACCTCGGGTTCGGCGTGAACACGCAGGTGATCGCCGCCGCGCTGATCGGCGGCGGCGCAACGGCGTACTGGCACTGGCGGCGCTACCACCAGCCGCAGTCGGCACCGGCGCGCGAGAACCACGACGTGAATCTCGACATCGGCGAGCACGTCAACGTCACGGCGTGGGCTGCCGATCGCACCGCGCGTGTTCGGTACCGAGGCTCGG
>JANLUW010000317.1:0-3499 GCA_031363645.1 Rhizobacter sp.
TGCCTACGAGACCGTGAGCGCGGCGCGCGAAGGCATCGACCGCGATATCGACTTCTACAACACGCGCCGGCCGCACTCGAGCCATCAAGCTCGAACCCCGGACGTTGTGTACTTCGCATCGCTGCATCAGCCTTCGGCCGAAGCAGCCTGACCCCGCAGGGTCCACATATAAATCTCGGGAATCTGTTCAGATCAACGGGGCCAGCTCTTTACCCAACTCGGCAATCGATCCTCCGGCATGCGCGAAGCGCGCGAGTACGTGCGCGATCAAGGTGGCCAAATTTTCACCGCGCCCGATCTGCGCGGTCTCGAGAGCCCGGCGCAACTCGCCGGCGTGATGGGTGCGATCCGCACGCGGCTCGCCGCACATGGCCAACCTCCGGTCTACCTCAGTCTCGACATCGATTGCCTTGACCCGGCCTTCGCACCGGGCACCGGCACGCCCGAGCCGGGCGGCATGACGAGCAGCCAGGTGTTGAGCCTCCTCGAAGAGCTCGCCGACCTGCCCTTCGTCGACATGGATTGTGTCGAGGTCGCACCGCCGTACGACCATGCGGAATTGACGAGCCAGGCCGCTGCCGCCTTCGTCTGGACCTACCTTTGCGGGCAGATCGCTAGAGGGGCAGCGCGGTCGTCTTCTTGACGGTGCGCAGCACCAGCAGCGAGTTCGTCCGCGCCACGTTCGGCAAGCGCATCAGCACGTCGGAATGGATGCGCTCCAGGTCTTCGGCATCACGGTAGGTGAAACGGATCAGGTAGTCGTTCGAGCCCGCCACGTAGAAGCAGTCGAGCACCTCGGGCTGGTCGCGCACCGCCTGCTCGAAGGCTTCGAGCTGCGGCGTGTTCATCGTCTCGAGGTTGATGATCGTGAAACTCACGCCGTGCCTGCCGACGGCACGCGGGTTGATCATCGCCACGTATTGCGCGATCACGCCGCCGGTTTCCAGCGCTTTGACCCGCCGCAAGCAGGCCGACGGCGACAGGTGCACGCGATGCGCCAGCTCCAGATTCGACAACCTTCCGTCGGCCTGCAGTTCACGCAAAATTGCCCGGTCTATCGCATCCAGTTTCACTTCAGCGCTTGCGTTTCGCATTTAATGCCGTTTCGATCGCTACTTTCCGCATGATATTGCAGCGGCGAGGGAGAACCCCTCGCTGGAAAGGAGCCCTATTGCGCTTCGCCCTACCTAGACTGCAGCGATTGCAAGTCGCAAACTCACACAGCGGGTGAATGGTCACCCTGGAGCCCTCGCCATGCACAAAGACGATCCCGCCACGACCCTGCCCGCCGCCGTGGCAGCCAAGCCCGCCACGAAGCAGCCGATGGATGCGTACTGGATGCCGTTCACCGCGAACCGGCAGTTCAAGCAGGCGCCGCGGCTGCTGGCCAAGGCCGCGGGCATGCACTTCTGGACCCCCGAAGGCCGCCAAATCCTCGATGGCATTGCGGGCCTTTGGTGCGTCAACGCCGGCCATGCGCGCCCGAAGATCACCAAAGCCATCGCCGAGCAAACGGCAGAGATGGATTTCGCGCCGCCGTTCAACATGGGCCATCCGAAGGCGTTCGAGCTCGCCGAGCGGCTGGTCGAGCTGACCCCGGCGGGCCTGAACCGCGTCTTCTTCACGAACTCCGGCTCCGAGGCCGTCGAGACCGCGTTGAAGATGGCCATCGGCTACCACCGCGCTCGCGGCGAAGGCACACGCACCCGGCTCATCGGGCGTGAGCGCGGCTACCACGGCGTCAACTTCGGCGGTATTTCGGTCGGTGGCATCGTCGGCAATCGCAAGTCGTTCGGGCCGATGCTGCCCGGCGTCGATCACATGCGCCACACGCACGACCTGAGTCGCAACGCCTTCTCGCACGGCGTGCCGGACCACGGTGCCGAACTGGCCGACGACCTGGAACGCATGGTCACGCTGCACGACGCTTCGAACATCGCCGCCGTCATCGTCGAGCCGGTTGCCGGGTCGACCGGCGTGCTGTTGCCGCCCAAGGGCTACCTGCAGCGCCTGCGTTCGATCTGCGACAAGCACGGCATCTTGTTGATCTTCGACGAGGTCATCACCGGCTTCGGCCGCCTGGGTTCGCCGTTCGCGGCAACCCACTTCGGCGTCACGCCCGACCTGATGACGGTCGCCAAAGGCATCACCAACGGCTGCGTGCCGATGGGCGCGGTGTTCGCGAAACAGTCGATTCACGACGCCTTCATGACCGGCCCGGATCACCTCATCGAGTTCCTGCACGGCTACACCTACTCGGCGCATCCGCTGGCCTGCGCTGCAGCGCTCGGCACGCTCGACACCTATGCCGAAGAAGACCTCCTGACGCGTGGCGCAACGATGGCGCCGGTGTTCGAAAACGCGTTGCATTCGCTCAAGGGCTTGCCGCATGTGATCGACATTCGCAACATCGGCCTGGTCGGCGGCATCGAGCTCGAGCCGATTCCGGGCAGCCCCGGCAAGCGCGCGTTCGATGTCTTCCTTGAATGTTGGGAACGCGGAGTGCTGATCCGCACCACCGGCGACACGATCGCGCTCTCGCCACCGTTGATCGTGGAAAGCGCGCACATCGACCAGATGGTGAGCACGATCGCCGACGTGCTCAAAAAACACGCCTGACGCGCCCCCGGTCGCCGCCCCCTGACCCCTTTCGAGAAGGCTTGCCTAGCGCACACCCTTTTATGCCCCTGCTCATCGCCAACCAGCAACTGACGAAGCACTCCTACTACGTGACCAGCGCGCCGCGCGGCGCGGGCCATCCGCCGCTGGAATCGACGCTCGAATGCGATGTGGCGGTGGTGGGCGGCGGGCTTGCTGGGCTGTCGGCAGCGATAGAACTCGCGCAGCGCGGCTACAAAGTCGTCGTGCTCGAGGCGCAGCAGGTCGGTTGGGGTGCGTCGGGCCGCAACGGCGGCCAAGTGATCGCGGGCCTGGCCTGCGATCAATCGGTGATCGAGCGTCAACTCGGTCAAGCCGCCTCCCGCGCCGTGTGGAACATGACGATGGAAGCGCTGCGATTGATCGGCGAACGCCGCGAACGCTTCGACATCGAATGCGATTGGCGCAGCGGCTACCTGAGCCTGGCCGTCAACGCTCGCAAGGCGAGAGACTTGCAAACCTGGCAGGCGCAAATGCAGCGCGCTTACGGATATGAGACGCAATGGATCGCACCGGCCGACATGCCGAAATGGATCGCCAGCGAACGCTTTCACAGCGGCGTGCATGACCCGCTCGGCGGCCACCTGCATCCGCTCAAATATTGTCTCGGCTTGGCGCGCGCCGCAGCTGCGCTCGGCGTGCAGATTTTCGAAGGCTCGGCGGTGCTGGCGATGCAGCCCGGCGCCACCGTCAAGCTGCGTACCGCGCGCGGTGCGGTGCGCGCCTCGCACGTGCTGTTGGCCGGCAATGTGTACCTGCACGGCGTGGCGCCGATGCTCGAGCGCCGCATCATGCCGGTCGGCACCTACGTCGTCGCGAGCGAGCCGCTCGCACCTGCCCT
>JANLUW010000331.1:0-12008 GCA_031363645.1 Rhizobacter sp.
GCAGCGGCCAGCCGGTGCGCCTGCTCGCGCATTCGATGGGCGGGCTGGTGGCGCGCACGATGCGCCTCGAAGCGCCCGACACCTGGCAGCGCTTCATCGCCCGCGACGGCGCGCGGCTGTTGATGCTCGGCACGCCGAACGGCGGCTCGTGGTC
The DNA here is from genome assembly GCA_031363645.1 of Rhizobacter sp. Lineage (GTDB taxonomy): Bacteria > Pseudomonadota > Gammaproteobacteria > Burkholderiales > Burkholderiaceae_C > LMDS01. Next base: position 155 of record JANLUW010000331.1, read on the forward strand.
GCCGATGCAGACGCTGTCGGGCGACGACACCTTCGGCAATGCGCTGGTAGCGTTCGGCTCGCTGTTCGACAACGGCGGCGCCCGCAAGATGATGGCCGGCATGCCTGGCTTCATCCAGCTGCAGGCCGGCCTGCTCGACCCCGCGCTCGCGCTCGACAAAAAAACCACTTGGGACGACCTGGTCGCGCGTGACCTTGCCGCGCTTCGGGATCGCAGCATCTGGCACGACGAAGGCGCGCAGAAGACGATCTACGAATGGTTCGCGCCGCCGCAGGCCGTGCTCGACCAGGCCGTCGCGCTGCGGCGCCGGCTCGACGCGCAACTGCCCGAGCTCGCCGCCGATGCGCAGAAGATGCTGCTCGTGATCGGCCATGCCGACTTCACGCCCGCCGGTTTCACGGTCGGCACCGACGGCCTCGAATACCTCGACGCGCCCGACGACGGCGACGGCCGCGTGCCGCTGGCGAGCGCGTTGTTGCCCGGCGTGCTCACGTGGAAGGTCGACGCCAGCCACGGCAAGCTGCCCGACGTGAGCGAGGCGTTCGCCGGCTACGTCGAATTGCTTGCGACCGGGCAGACGCAGCAGCTCGACCGGTACGTGGCCGCCACCCGCGGCCAGCATGCGGCGGGAACGTCATCACCCACACCTGTCACGACCGCCGCGCTGGTGCGCAGCCGCCCCTCGCGCGGCTTGAACGGCTCGCTGCCGCCGTCGAGCGAGGCCGATGTGCTCGGCGCCGGCACGCGCAGCGTTGCAGCGGGCCGCGCTGGGCGCGTTGGGCCTGCGGCCTCGACCGCATTGAGCGTGACCGTGCTCAACGCCGACCTCAAATTCGTGCGCCACCCGCTGCTGATCGGCCACTACCGTCCGCTCACGCTCTACGGCGCCGAGGCGGTGGTCGACCGCCTCGTCAACTACAGCATGAGCCGCTCGTTCGATGCCGGTCTCTATCCCGACGAACCCGGTTCGCACCAGATCTTCGGCAACTTGCGCCAGAACCCAGACAACCCGTTCGAGATGGCGCGGCCCGCTGCCGTCGTCGTCGCCGGGCTCGGTGAAGAAGGCAAGTTGAAGGCAGCCGATCTGGTCTTCACGGTGCGCCAGGCGGTGCTGGCCTACGCGCAGCGCTTGTCCGAGCGCGAGGGCGGCGCGCCGGCGCAGTTCGAGATGGCGGCCACGCTGATCGGCAGCGGCGGTACCGGCATCACGCCCGGCAGCTCGGCGCAGCTGATCGCACAGGGCGCGCTCGAAGCGAACCAGAAGCTGCAGGAGAACGGCTGGCCGCAGCTTTCACAGCTCACGCTGGTCGAGCTCTACCTCGAACGCGCGGCCGATGCCTGGCGCGCGCTGCAGTTGCAGGAGCAGGCCGCGCCCACGCGCTTGCGGCTTGTCGGCAAGGTCGGCTTCGGCGCGGGCGCGATGCGGCGCTCGCTCGACACCAGTTACCGCGGCGCCTCCTACGACTTTATCAGCGCGTTGCACGTGCCCGGCGACGACCTCGCCAACCCGTGCATCGCCTACACGATCGACACCAAACGCGCCCGCACCGAGCTGCGCGCGCAGCACGCGCAGGGCACGCTGCTGCGCGAGCTGGTCGCGAAAGCGTCGAACGATGCCAACACCGATCCGCAGATCGGCCGCACGCTGTTCAACCTGCTGGTGCCGGTGGAGGTGGAACCGTTTCTCGGCGGCACGGCCGAGATGGTGATCGAGCTCGAGCCCGCCACCGCCGGCATCCCGTGGGAGCTGCTAGACACCAGCCCCGATGCGCAGTCGTCGGACCGCCGGCCGTGGTCGATCCGCAGCAAGCTCGTGCGCAAGCTCCGGGTCGCCGACTTTCGTGCGCGGGTCAAAGACGCCAACGCCGAAGACGAGGTGCTCGTGATCGGTGAGCCGCTGTGCGACCCTGCGCTCTACCCGCGCTTGGAGGGCGCGCGGCGTGAGGCTATCGCGGTGGCCGACCGGCTCGCCACGCCCGGCAGCGGCATCGCCGCCGCCAAGGTGCACCGGCTGGTCGAGCAGAACGACGCGCAGACCATCATCAACGCGCTGTTCGAGCGCCGCTACCGCGTCGTCCACATCGCCGGCCACGGCGCGCCGAGCGGCAACGGCGGCGTGGTGCTGTCGGGCAACGAGACCTACCTCGGCGCGAACGAAGTGCGCGCCATGCGCACCGTGCCCGAGCTCGTGTTCCTGAACTGCTGCCACCTCGCCGGGCGCGACGCCGCGACCGTGCTGGCCAACCCGGCGCTGAGCTACGACCGCGCAAGGTTCGCGGCGACCATCGCCGAAGAGTTGATCAAGGTCGGCGTGCGCTGCGTGATCGCCGCCGGCTGGGCCGTCGAAGACGAGCCGGCCGAAAAGTTCGCGACCGCCTTCTACGCTTCGTTGCTCGGCGGCGCGCGCTTCATCGAGGCTGTGGGCGTGGCCCGCGCCGCCGCCTGGAACGCGAACCGCCAAGGCAACACCTGGGCCGCCTACCAGTGCTACGGCGACCCCGAATGGCGCTGGCACCGCGACGGCGTCGACGCGCAAGCGCCGGTGCCGTCACCCGCCGATGAGTTCGCCGGCGTGGCCTCGCCGGTGGCGCTCGCGCTCGCCCTCGAAGCGCTCGCGATCCGCAGCCAGTACAGCGGCGCCGACCCGGCGCGCCAGCTCGACAAGCTGCGCTACCTCGAAGGCGAGTTCAAGGCCTTGTGGGGCGGCATGGGCGCCGTCGCCGAGGCCTTCGGCGTAGCCTATGCCGCGGCCGACGCGGTCGACGCTGCAACCCTGTGGCTGCGCGCCGCGCTCGACGCCGAAGACGGCAGCGCCTCGTTGCATGCCGCCGAGCAACTCGGCAACCTGCTGGTGCGCCGCGCCGCAAAGCTGACCGACACGGCGGCCGCGCGCCAGGGCATCGAAGAAGGCATAGCGCAACTCGAACGGCTGGCCGCGCTGCAGCCCACAATCGAACGCGAGAACCTGCTCGGCTCGGCGCACAAGCGGCTGACGATGGTCGAATGGCGCGCCGGCGACAAGGCCGCCGCAAAGACTGCACTCGCGGCCTCGGCCAAACACTACGGCGCGGCCGAGGCGATGGCACGCAAGTCGGATGCCGACAACCTGCACTACCCGGCCAAGAACTGCATCGGGGCCGAACTGCGCGCAGCGTTTCTCGAAGGCCGCGCGCCGCAGCTTGCCGATGAACGCATGAAGGCAGTCGCCGATTCACTCAACCGCGCCGCCGCCGACAAGCCCGACTTCTGGTCGGTGGTGGGGCAAGCGGAGTTGGCCATGCTCGCCGCACTCGGTAGCGCCCGCCTGGCCGCCGCCGAACCCGCGCTGACCGCCACGCTGCGCGAACTGAAAAAGCGTGTGCCGGCGGTTCTGATGTGGGATTCGGTCTGGAACGAAGCGCAGTTCACGCTCGATCCCTACATCGCGATTGCTGCGCCGGCCGAGCAACGTGCCGCGCGAAACTTGCTTGATGCGCTGGCCTCGATGGCTGCTGCATGAGTCGGGCTTGCCAGATCGGCAACAGCTACTGCGCGTACCGCAACACCGCCACGAAGTGGCAGGCGCTGCCGCCGAGCACGAACAAATGCCAAACGAAGTGCGCGTAACGCACGCGCGAATCGAACATGAACACGACCGCGCCGGCGGTGTACGACACGCCGCCGGCAATCAGCCAAGCCAGCCCCGCGCCCGGCACGCGCGCGATCATCGGCGCGGCCGCGAAGACCGCGACCCAGCCCATCGCGATGTACAGCACGGTCGACCACAGCGAGTGCTTGAGTCGGTTCAGCAGCTTGGCGGTGAAGCCGAGCACGGCCATCGTCCAGACCACGCCGAACAGCGACCAGCCCCAGCCGCCGCGCAGCACGCCAAGCACGAAGGGCGTGTAGCTGCCGGCGATGAAGAGGTAGATGGCGGCATGGTCGAAGCGGTTCAGCCAGGCCTTCGCGCGGCCCGGCGGGCACACGTGGTACAGCGTCGAGACGAGGTACAGCAACATCATCGTGGCCGAAAACACGCAGGCCGCAACGATGTTGATCGCGGTCGCGCGCGCCGGCGCGAACACCAACAACACCGGCAGCGATGCGATCGCGAACAAGAAGCCTATGCCGTGGCTGATCGCGTTGGCGATCTCTTCGCCGAGGGTCTGCGGGCGGTGGATCGACGGAACCCCTCGACCCGCGCTCGCCATCACCTGCCGCCGGTCACGTCGATGACCGCGCCCGTCGTGTAGCTCGACGCATCCGACATCAGCCACAGAATCGCCTCGGCCACTTCTTCGGCACTGCCGGTGCGCTGCATCGGCACCAAGGGCGCGAGTTGCTTCGCACGGTCGGGCAGGCCGCCCGATGCGTGGATCTCGGTATCGATCAACCCCGGCCGCACGGCGTTGACGCGGATGCCTTCGGTGGCCACTTCTTTGGCCAGGCCGAGCGTGAACGAATCGATCGCGCCTTTGGCGGCCGCGTAGTCGACGTACTGGCCCGGCGAACCCAACCGCGCCGCGGCCGACGAGAGGTTGACGATGCAGCCGCCGCTGCCGCCATGCACGGTCGACATTCTTTTGATCGCCTCGCGCGCACAGATAAAACTGCCGAATACATTGACCGCGAACATGCGCTGCAAACGTGGCACGGTGATGACATCGACGCGCGTTTGCACGTCGACCACACCGGCGTTGTTGACCAGCGCGCCGAGCGGCGGCAGCCCGGCATCAATGGCCGCGAACATTGCGAGAACCTGCGCTTCGTCGGACACATCGGCCTGCACCGCGAGCGCCGTGCCGCCGGCCTCGCGAATGCGCGCGACCATGCCTTGCGCGGCTGCCGTGCCGTGCGTGTAGTTGACCGCCACGGCCCAGCCGCGCTGCGCGGCGAGCCAGCTGGTCGCGGCGCCGATGCCGCGGCCACCGCCGGTGACGAGAACGGTGCGCGGGGCGGAGCGGGGGGTGTCGGTCATGGTCGTCTCGAGGTCGTTGGTGTGGGGCCGAACAGGTTCACTCGTCTTCGCCGCGGCCGGCTTCGTCGCCGCGTGCCGGCTCTTTGGCTTTCTTGTCGAGCGTGGCCTTCAACGTCCCAAGCTCGTCGACGAAAGCATCGCTCGAAATCGGTTTGGCAACGCGCAGCGCAGGCGGGAACAGGTGGTTCATGTAGAGCTCTTCGCCGAACTGGTCGCTGCGCTGCACGTTGAACCACAGCGAGAGCAGCACGCCGACGACGCCGCAGGTCACCGCGACCCATTTCAGCAATCGGTGGCGGGCCGGTTCGACCGCGAGCAAGTGGAAGTAGAGCGCGGTCGCGACGACGGCGATCGTGCCGACGAAACCGAAGTCGCTCGCCGCCGGCCACGAGAACGCGAAGGCGAGCAACGCCGGCAACACGCCGACCGCGAGCAACGCGACCCCGGCGACCACGAGTACGCGCACATGCCAGCCGAAATGCGCTTGCCGCGTGAAGGTTTTCGACATCAAGGCCCAGGCCGTGCACCAGACCGCCGCGCCGACCAGGCCGGTGAGCAACGTGCTGCCGGCAGCGCGCACGAGGCCTTCCGGGTCGGTGTCGAGGTAGGTGTTGAACAGCGTGCAGGCAATCAACAGCAGCGCGGCGCACGCGAGGGCAAAGGCGCGGCGCGGATGCGAGGTGACCGGCGCGAGCAGGGCTTCGGGCGCGAGCGCGTGCCCGGGCAGGCGCAGGCGCAGCGTCGTGCGGCCGACGGTGAATTCGATCGGGTCGCCATCGGCCGCGAGCAGCGCCGTGTCACCGCGCTTCAGGTGCTTGCGGCCGAGCAGCGCGCCGTTGCGGGTGTCGGCCAGCGCCAGCGTCAAACCTTGAGCGCCGGGCGCGATCGTCAGGTGATGCGCGGCGACGTGCCCATCGCCGAGCACCACGTCGTTGTCGAGCGCGCGGCCGATGCGCAACGGCCATTCGTGCACCGCGAACCACTGGCGCGGCTGGCCGTCGCGGTCGATGACTTCGAGCAAGGCTAGCGAGTCCACGCGTAGGCCTCGAAGTAGTGCTTCGCGAGCCGCTGCGCGTTGGCGAACGTCAGGCCTTGCGCGTCGAAGCGGCCCTGCACGCCGGCCTGCTTCTGGTCGAGCGTGGCCACCAGCACCGAGAGGTCGTACAGGCCGGGCAGCTTCTTGTAGGCACGCAGGCACACCACGGCGCGCAGCGCCAAGCCGCCCCGGTCGACGTAGTCTTCGCGGCATTGCGGCTTGGTCTGGTGCTCGCCGCGCAAGCGCGTGAAAGCTTCGTTGCGAAAGCTCGCCGAATAGCGCGCCGCGAAGCGCAGCGTGCCGAGCTTGGTGCCGTCGTAGGCCTCGTGGCGCACGCCGATCGCGCCAGTGGTGTAGTCACCGACGAAGATGCGCGTGTCCATCACGCAATCGGAGCGCTCCAGATCGAGGCCACCGGTGCGCGAAGGCTCGCTGCTGCCCCAGCAGCGCATGAAAGTGTCGACCGGCACCGGCACCTTGTAGCGCGGGTGCGTGGCCGTCTTCCAGCCCTGTTGAACGAAGCGATCGGTCAGCGCCTGCTGGTGCTGCATCAACTGGTCGGTGACGACGTTGTAGGCCGCCGCCCTGATCGGCGCGGCGTCGCGCCCGCGCGCCAGCAGCGCGGCGGCGAAGCTCGCCGGCACCAAAAAGCTGACCTGCTCGCCGTCGACCCGGCGCGCCACGTTGATGCCGATGACATTGCCCTGGCTGTCGAGCGCCGGCCCGCCGCTCATGCCGCCGCTGAGCGCGCCGCCGAAGAAAATCTGCGGGTAGAAGCTGCGCTTGACCAGCCCGTTGTAGGTGCCTTCGGTGACGGCGAACCCCACGTCGAGCGGGTTGCCGAGCGAGTAGATGCGCTCGCCTTGCGAGAGTGGCTGGTTGTCGGGGCGAAAACTGAGCGCGTCGAAGCCGCCCGCAGGCTTGGCCGGGTCGGCTGTCTTCAACAGCGCGAGGTCGTGCAACACGTCGAGTTGCAAGATTTGCAGCGGCGCCTCGCGGCCGTCGGCCGTCACGTACACCAGGTCGTGGCGCTCGGGCTTGAGGGCAGCCTCGGCGACGACGTGAAAGTTGGTGACGATGTGGCCTTCACGCGAGACCAAAAAACCGGAGCCCACCGAGGTCTGGCTCGCGCGGCCTTTGAGCACCGTGCGGATCTGCAACAACTGCGAGCGCGCCTGCTCGTAGACCTTGCGTGCCGAGAGCGAGATCGGTGCCGAGGCAGCCGCATCGGGCGGCGCGGGCGTGTCGGGCTTGGCCTGCGCGAATGCGCTCCACGGAATTGCGAGCACCAGCAGCGGCAACGCGACAAGGAACAACGCGGCGTGCCGCAGGCGATACGAATTCATTGAAAACGATTTTACGGGGCGGCTGCCTGCACCGCAGACCTCCCTGCGTTTCCCCGCTTTCGCGCCGGTGCACGGCACGTTAGATTGCGTCTTTCCGAACGGAGTCTTGGTCGATGCAACGTCGCAGTTTCATGGTGACCGGTACAGCGCTGATCGCGTTGCCCGGTGTCGTTCTTGCCCAGGCGGTCGAGAAGTCCAAGCTCACGCTCGCGGTCGGCGGCAAGAACCTGCTGTACTACTTGCCGCTCACCATCGCCGAGAGCCTGGGCTACTTCAAGGCCGAGGGGCTCGACGTGACCATCGCCGATTTCGCCGGCGGCTCGCGCGCGCTGCAGGCGATGGTCGGCGGCAGCGCCGATGTGGTCTCGGGCGCGTTCGAGCACACGATCAGCATGCAGGTCAAAGGCCAGCGCCTGCGCGCGTTCGCGCTGCAGGGCCGCGCGCCGCAAATCGTGCTCGGCGTGAACCCGAAGACGATGCCCAACTTCAAGAGCGTCGCCGAATTGAAGGGCAAGAAGCTCGGTGTCACCGCGCCGGGTTCGAGCACCAACGTGCTCGCGAATTTCGTGCTCGGCAAAGCCGGGCTCAAGCCGGGTGACGTGTCGATCATCGGCGTGGGCGCCGGCAGCGGCGCGGTCGCGGCGATGCGCGCCGGCCAGATCGACGCGATCAGCAACCTCGACCCGGTGATCACGCTGCTCGCGCGTTCGGGTGACCTGAAAATCGTCTCCGACACACGCAATGTGGCCGAGGCCGACAAAATTTTCGGTGGCCCGATGCCGGCCGCCTGCCTGTACGCGCCGCAGAGCTTCATCGACAATCACCCCGCGACCGTGCAGGCACTCGCCAACGCGATCGTGCGCGCCGACACATGGATCCAGCGAGCCGGCGCCGGCGACATCATCAATGCCGTGCCCGAAAGTTACCTGCTCGGCGACCGCGCGGTGTATGTCGATGCTTTTCTCGCCGCGAAAGGCGCGCTCTCGGTCGACGGTCTGTTCCCCGAAGCAGGCCCCGAGACGGCGCGCCGCGCGCTCGCCAGCATCGACCCCGAGATCGCCGCCGCGAAGATCGACCTGCCAGCGATCTACACGAACGAATTCGTCAAGCGCGCCAATGCCAAATACCCGAGAGGGTGAGTCGGCAGCCGTAACTGCCGCCGCACCCGCGCCCGCGCTGGCACTCGACCGCGTCGCCTGCACCTTCACCGACAAAAACGACCCAAGTCAACGCTACACCGCGGTGCGCGATGTCACGCTGACCGTCCGCGCCGGCGAATTCGTCAGCGTGGTCGGCCCGACCGGCTGCGGCAAGAGCACGCTGCTGAACGTCGCGGCCGGTCTGCTCGTGCCGAGCCAGGGCAGCGTGCGGGTGTTCGGCGCGCCGCTAGTCGGCATCAACCGGCGGGCCGGCTACATGTTCCAGTCCGAGAGCCTGATGCCGTGGCGCACCGCTGCGCAAAACGTAATGGCCGGGCTCGAATTTCGAGGCGCGGCCGATGCCCGCGCACAGGCCGACGGGTGGCTCAAGCGTGTAGGCCTCGGTGGCTTCGGTGACCGTTATCCGCATCAGCTGTCGGGTGGCATGAGGAAGCGCGTGAGCCTGGCGCAAACGCTGGTGCTCGACCCCGACATCATCCTGATGGACGAGCCCTTTTCCGCGCTCGACATCCAAACTCGCCAGCTGATGGAAAACGAAGTGCTCGACCTGTGGGCCGCCAAGCGCAAGGCCGTGTTGTTCATCACCCACGACCTCGATGAAGCGATCGCGATGAGCGACCGCGTCGTCTGCCTCAGCGCCGGCCCGGGCTCGCACCCGATCGGCGAGTTCGTGGTCGATTTGCCGCGCCCGCGTGACGTGGCCGAGGTGCGCGCGACCCCGCGCTTCGTTGAGCTCCACCAAGCCATTTGGGCCGTGCTGCGCAACGAGGTGCTCGAGGGCTACCGGCAGCAACTCGCCGCATGACGATGAAGTACCTGCGCCTCTGGCAATTCGGGCTGCTCGCCGCGATCTTCGCGCTTTGGTACCTGCTGACGAAGCCCGGTTTGATCCCGCCGTTATTGTTCGAGAACGACCAGCAGGCCGCATTTTTCTTCGGCGAGCCGCTGAAAATTTTCGACCGCATCTGGGCCTGGTTCGTGACCCGCCACGACATCTACGAGCACCTCGCCGTCACGCTGATCGAGACCCTGCTCGCGTTCGGCATCGGCACCGCGCTCGGGCTCGGTTGCGGCCTCTGGCTCGCGCTCAGCCCGATGGCCGCGGCCATCACCGACCCCTACATCAAGGCACTCAACAGCATGCCGCGCGTGATCCTGGCGCCGATCTTCGCGGTGTGGTTCGGGCTCGGCATCGCGAGCAAGGTCGCACTCGGCGTGACGTTGGTGTTCTTCATCGTCTTCTTCAACGTCTACCAGGGCGTGAAGGAGGTGAGCCCGGTCGTGCTCGCCAACGCGCGCATGTTGGGCGCCTCGCAAAAGCAACTGCTGCGGCACGTGTATTTGCCGAGCGCGACGAGCTGGGTGTTCAGCTCGCTGCACACCAGCGTCGGCTTGGCGTTCGTCGGCGCGGTGGTGGGCGAATACCTCGGCTCGTCGCGCGGCGTGGGCTATTTGATCTTGCAGGCCGAAGGCTCGTTCGACATCAACACCGTGATGGCCGGCATCCTCGTGCTGACGGTGTTCGCGCTGATGCTCGATGCGCTCGTCGGCAAGGTCGAGAAGCGGCTGATGAAGTGGCAGCCGCGCGAGGCGCAGGCCGAGCGCCTGTAGCGCTCACTTCGCCGTCGGCATCACGAACTCGGCGCCCTTCGCGATGCTCGCTGGCCAGCGCTGCATGACCGACTTTTGCTTGGTGTAGAAGCGCACGCCTTCTTCGCCGTAGGCGTGCATGTCGCCGAACAGCGAGCGCTTCCAGCCGCCGAAGCCGTGCCAGGCCATCGGCACCGGGATCGGCACGTTGATGCCGACCATGCCGACCTGAACGCGCCGCGAGAACTCGCGTGCCACGTTGCCGTCGCTGGTGAAGCACGCCACGCCGTTGCCGTACTCGTGCGCGTTGACGAGGTCGACGGCTTCCTTGAGATCGTTCACCCGCACGCAGCCGAGCACTGGGCCGAAAATCTCTTCTTTGTAGATGCGCATTTCGGGCGTCACGTGATCGAACAGCGTGCCGCCGGTGAAGAAGCCTTGCTCGTGCCCCTTGACCTTGTGGCCGCGGCCGTCGACGACCAGCGTCGCGCCTTCTTCGACGCCGATGCCGATGTAGCCCTCGATGCGCTCGAGCGCCTGCTTCGTGACGATCGGGCCCATCTCGGCGTCGGGCTCCATGCCGTTCTTGACCTTCAACGCCTTCGCCCGCTCCGCGAGCTTGGGCACGATCTTGTCGGCCACGTCACCGACCAGCACCGCCACGCTGATCGCCATGCAGCGTTCGCCGGCCGAGCCGTAGGCCGCGCCGATCAACGCATCGACCGCTTGATCGATGTTGGCGTCGGGCATCACGACCATGTGGTTCTTGGCACCGCCGAGCGCTTGCACGCGCTTGCCGTGGTGCGCACCGGTCTCGTAGATGTACTGCGCGATCGGCGTCGAGCCGACGAAGCTCAGCGCCTTCACGTCGGGGTGCGTCAGCAGCGCGTCGACCGCGACCTTGTCGCCCTGAATCACGTTGAACACGCCGTGCGGCAAACCGGCTTGCGTGAACAACTCGGCCATGAAAATCGAGCACGACGGGTCGCGCTCGCTCGGCTTCAGGATGAAGGTGTTGCCGCAGGCGATCGCGACCGGGAACATCCACATCGGCACCATGCACGGGAAGTTGAATGGCGTGATGCCGGCCGTCACACCGAGCGGCTGGCGGAAGGTCCAGTTGTCGATGCCGGTCGAGACCTGGTCGGTGAAATCGCCCTTGAGCAACTGCGGCACGCCGCAGGCGAACTCGACGATGTCGATGCCGCGCGTGACCTCGCCTTGCGCATCGGTGAAGACCTTGCCGTGCTCGGCCGTGATCATCGCGGCGAGCGTGTCGCGGTGCTGGTTCAACAGGCCGAGGAACGTGTTCATGATGCGCGCGCGGCGGATCGGCGGCATGTCGGCCCAGGCCGGGAACGCCGCCTTCGCGGCAGCCACGGCGGTGTTCACTTCGTCGATCGAGGCAAGTGCGACTTGCCGTGCGACAGCACCTGTCGAGGGGTTCCACACCGGCTGGCGGCGCCCGCCGGTGCTGGCAGTGGTGCGGCCGTCGATGTAGTGACCGACCTCGGTGGTCGACGAAAACGCGGCGGTGAAGGCTTCGGGTGCGCCCATGGTCATTTCCTAAGAAAGTTGGCAGTTCAGCCAATGAGTCTATTCCCCGTTGACGAACAAAAAAAAGCCCACCCGCGTGAACGGGTGGGCTGAGAAGTCCTTCAGAAAGGACGTCGTTGGGACCGGTATTGGTTCGTTGCCCTGTTCGGTGTGGTTGTTCTTGGCCGGGCTTTCGGACCATGCATCGTGCCCCTCGCGAGGCGCCGTG
>JANLUW010000341.1:0-7294 GCA_031363645.1 Rhizobacter sp.
AATTAAAACGTGACCTCCGTCGAATTACCTCATGGATGACCTCAAGCCGGTTGCATCGACCGGTATTTCAGCAGCCTGTTAGAGGGCCTCTCCTGCGGCGGCCGCTCCTTTGGACAACGCAGATCGTGGGTGTGTATGGCGGTTGACCCAACGTAATGCGTAAATGCATTACCATGACGGGAACCGAACTTCCTTGAGAAGAGCCGACATGACCACACTGACCGTCACCGCACGCGGGCAAGTGACCTTCCGCAAGGAAGTGCTGCAGCACCTGGGCATCCGCCCTGGCGACAAGATCGAGCTTGATCTTCTGCCCGATGGACGAGGCGTGCTCAAGGCCGCACCGCCTCCCGCGACCATGAGCGGCTTCGTCGGGCTCTTGGCAGGGCGAAGCGCGAAGATCGCAACGATCGAGGAGATCAATGCGGCCGTCGTCCTCGGCTGGGCCGCCCGCTGATGAAACTGGCCGTCGACACTAACGTGTTGGTACGCGCCGTCATGCGAGACGACCTGGCACAGGCGAGCATTGCCGCCAGGACATTGACGGACGCCGCCCTGATCGCAGTCGCCTTGCCGAGCCTCTGCGAATTCGTCTGGGTCCTGCTCAAGGTCTACGGCCTGACCGCGTCGGACGCAGCCGCAGCGATTCGCGCCCTCATGGCCGCCTCCAACGTCCAGGCCAACCGCCCCGCCGTGGAAGCGGGCCTGGCCGTGCTCGACGCGGGAGGAGATTTCGCGGACGGCGTGATCGCCTTTGAGGGCCGTTGGTTGGGAGGCGAGACGTTCGTGTCGTTCGACAAACGCGCCGTCGCCTTGCTCACCTCACAAGGACAGTCCTCGCGGCTTCTGTGATGGCGCTGCTTCGCTTTGCCACCGCCACTTGCGCCAGACGCCTGATGCGGGTCGCTGGGGAAACGAAGCTCAGTGCCGTTGCCGCGCGGGCCGCGCGACGGCAGGGCGGCCGGTGAGCGTGGCCCCCCTGTTTCATGCGGCACCGCCCAAACGCGCGGGCCGCCCCCGAGGCGCACGCGCTGCGATCGTTGCGTCCTCGCGTGCTCTGGGCATCCACCACTTCTCGTTCCTGCGCGCCACACTCGTCGGTGTCGACGCACGCGCGGCCTTTGCGCGCTACCTCGAGTGGGGCGAGACGAACGCGGATCTGCGCCACATCCAGCACCGTCGCAGCGAGCTGTTCAAGGACGTGCTCGATGCCGGCCGGCGTCTCGACGCGGTGCGACCTCCAGAGGCCAAGCTCACGCGACATCTCGAACTCCTGCGCAGCAGTCTGGAGCCATCGGCGATGGTCGAGCTGCCGACGCTAGACGCCTGGATGCAAAGCGAGGGGCTCGACCCCGACGCCTGGTCCGAGGCCGATGCGATTGCCGAATACAAGGCCGCGCACGGCATCGACAACCTGGAAGCGATCGACGCTGCCGAAGGCCTCAAGGATGCGACGCGCGATCGCGTTGCCGCGTTGAACTATCTGCAAACGCTGCTCGCGGTCAGCCCACAAGCGGCGGACGCGATCGACGCCTGGTTCGCCCGACCGGTGGTGCTGCGCCTGCGCAACGCCGGCGTCGTGACGCTGGAAAACCTGGCCACGCTCATCAACGTCGGCGGTCACCGCTGGCATATGCAGGTCAAGGGGTTCGGGGCGCGCCGTGCCGTGCGCATCGTCGCCTGGCTGCGGTCGCAGGCCGAGTCCTTGCAGCTCGACATCCGGGCGAGCGTCGACGAGCCCCGGAGTGCCGGGTTGCTGCGACGCGGTGCCGACGCGGCGCAGCTGGTCACGGCGCCCCGTTTTGGGCTCGTCCCGTTCGAACACCTGGCGCTGCCGTCCGCGCTTCGCGGCACGGACGGGCTCTTCAAGAGCCACATGCCCAACACGCTCGAGGCGAGCGACGACCTGCAGGCGATTGGCGCGTGGCTCAGTCGCTACCGCGAACGAGCGTCCACTGCCCGCAGCTACCGCAAGGAGATCGAACGCTTCGTGCTCTGGTGCGCGCTCGAAAACGGAAAACCGGCGTCCTCCTCGAGTGCGCTCGACTGCCAGGCCTTCAGAAGTTTTCTGCAAGCCGTCCCCGACGCGTGGATTCACCCGGCGCCGGTCGCGCGCTCGGACCCGGCTTGGCGGCCGTTCAGGGGGCAACCCAGCCCAGCCTCCCAGAAGCAGGCCCTCGTCATCGTGCAGACGATGTTCGAAGGCCTGAGGGACGCCGGCTATATGGTCGCCAACCCGATGCGCGCGGTCATGAAGGGTTTCAAACTTCCGACGTCGAAGCTCGACTTGAAGCGCAGTTTTACGGAGGCCGAGTGGGGCCACGTCCTGCGGTGTGTGGCGGAGACACCGGCCGGTGCGGAGCAGCTGCGGCTTCGGTGCCTTCTGGAGTTGCTGGTCTCGTCGGGGATCCGGCTCGACGAGCTGGCCAAGGTGCAGCGTGCGGACCTGCGCATCGAGTCGATCGCGGGACTGCCCGACAGCTGGGTGCTGTCGGTGGTGGGCAAACGCGACAAGCGACGCGACGTGCCGGTCGCCGACGACATCGTGGCGCTGCTCGACGCGCATGCGCTGCACTTCGCCAAGGAAGACGCCGGGGTCGTCTATTGGGGCAGCTTGCCGCTGATCCGGGGTCTGTCGGCCTCGGTGCCGCAGTGGGGCCGCAGCTCAGAGGGCGCGGTCGTGCAACGCGCGCTGACGGAGAAGGGCGGGGCGGCGCTGTCGGCCGCGGGCATCTATGCGGTGGTCAAGCGGTTCTTTGCGCGGGTGGCGAAAACGGCAACGGCGGAAGGGCTCGACCCGGTCCGGTTCGAAAACGCGAGCACACACTGGATGCGGCACACCTTCGTGCGCCAGGCGCTTGTCGACGGCGCGCCGATCGAAGTCGTCTCCGAGCTCGCGGGCCACGCCAGCATCGCGACCACAAGCATCTACTCGAGCCAGGAACTGGCGAGGAAGATCAAGGTGGTTCAGGCGATGAAGCGGCGCACGGCAAGTCAGCGGATTGAGCCGTAACGGATAGATCGAATTCCAACATTCTTTCGACTAAATGGTGCGGCACATGACACCATCTTTTTTCTTAAATTCTTCCATGTCTGATCCAGATCTTCATATTCCCAGACAGCAGGTCGCGCTCCCTGGCTTGGTCCCTGACTTGGCCATTTCGCCCGCCGGCCGCGCTTACCTGGAAACCATTCACAGCGCTACCGACGCACCAACATCGGTCGCCACATCACGCATTTGCAAGGCCTTCGAACGCAGCGGCGCGCATGGCTTGCTGCAACTGGGTGCGGTGGAGCTGGGCGCCAGCTTGCTCCCAGGGCTGGCGTTTGGCCGTGAGTTTGCACATCTATTCATGGTGCGCCTTATTGCCGTGGCCGGCTTGACCGAACAGTGGGCCACGGTCGTAATGCCCGCACCCCGTGCAGATCTGGAAAACCTGGTCGAAGCTGCGCCCCCCATGACGGGTGCTGAATACCTCAACGCAGCGGCGCTTGGTGCCTGGTGGGTGGATCTACACAATGCGGTGCGCGAGGACATCATCGCTGGTGGGGGCGACGTCACTGCATGGTTGGGCGGTAAGCACCCCAGCTGGAATCTCGTGGGCCGGGTCTGTTTCCATCTGGCGGAGAACAAGGGCAACGTGCAGGCCCCGTTTGCCTTTCTCGCCACCTGTGCGAGCCATGTCTCCAAGGACGCTCGGCTCCAGCATGTCCCCTTGGGACGTGCGCTGCAGGCCTATTCCGACGTCGGGGATCGCGCCGGGGTGCTGAAACTGCTCTTGCCGCTCCACAAGGCGGCCGAGCAAAGCCCGTGGTTGAAGTCGCTGGTCGATCTCGGCAAGGTCTTTCAGCCGCAAGCCTGGTCGCCCTCCGAGGCGTACCAGTTTCTGCGTAACGCGCCCGTGTTCGAGGCGAGCGGCCTGATCGTGCGCATTCCCGATTGGTGGAAGGCGCGAAACCCACCGCGTCCGCAGGTTCGGGTGAATCTGGGTGGGCAGGCGTCGGGCCTGGGCCTGGACACGATGCTCGACTTCAACGTCGAACTCACGCTCGATGGCGAACCGTTGTCCGACCAGGAGTGGAAGGACTTGGCGACGGCCGGCAACGGTCTGGTGCGGATCAAGGGACGCTGGGTGGAGGTTGACCGGGAAAAGCTCGACGCCGTGCTGACCCACTGGAAGAAGCTCGAACGCTCGGCGGACGAGGGCAGGATCTCCTGGTCTGATGGGATGCGCCTGCTTTCAGGCGCTGCCCTCGGCAGGGGGGTGGCCGAAGAGTTCATGTCAACCACCGCCGAGTGGTCGACGGTCGTGGCGGGCGACTGGTTGCGCAACGCACTCGAGCAATTGCGCGCACCCGGTGACGGGTTCGACCCGCAACCCGAACTGAAGGCACACCTGCGGCCCTATCAACGCAAAGGAGTGCATTGGCTGTGGTTGCTCAATCGTCTGGGCCTGGGCGGTTGTCTAGCCGACGACATGGGCCTGGGCAAGACGGTCCAGGTTCTCGGGCTCTTCTCACTGATCAAGCGCGAGGGTGACCCGGGACCGCATCTACTGGTGGTGCCCGCCTCGCTGATCGCCAACTGGCAGGCAGAGACGGCGCGCTTCGCTCCTCACTTGCGGATGCTCGTTGCCCATTCGTCGGTGACGCCATCCAAAGACTTAATGGCACTTTCTGCACCACAGCTTGCGAGCGTTGACATCGTCGTGACGAGTTACGGCACCGTGGTGCGCATGCCCTGGATGGCTGATGTGCAATGGTCGGTCATCGTGCTCGATGAAGCGCAGGCCATCAAGAATTCTGGCGCACAGCAGACCCGAAAAATCAAGATGCTCAAGGGCCGCGTGCGATTCGCGCTCACCGGCACTCCCGTGGAAAACCGGCTCGGCGACTTGTGGTCGCTCTTCGACTTCATCAATCCGGGCTTGCTTGGATCGGCCACGACGTTCAGCCGCCTCGCGCGCCAGCTGGCGCACGATGAGCGCGCCAACTATGCGCCCCTGCGCCGGTTGGTGCAGCCGTACATCTTGCGACGTCTCAAGAGCGACAAGCGTGTCATCACTGACCTGCCCGACAAGACCGAGATCAAGGCGTACTGCTCGCTGAGTAAACGCCAGGCAAGCCTGTATCAGCAGTCGGTCGATGAATTGGCCACGCAGATTGAGACGTTGGCGGGCATTGAGCGGCGCGGCGTCGTGCTGGCCTTTTTGACGCGGTTCAAACAGATCTGTAATCACCCTTCGCAATGGCTGGGTGACGGAACCTACGGGCCGCACGACAGCGGCAAACTGGCCCGTTTGCGTGAATTGGCCGAGGCGGTCGCGACGCGCCAGGAGAAGATGCTAGTGTTCACGCAGTTCCAGGAAATGGCGGCGCCGCTGGCGAAGTTTTTGCAGGAAATTTTCGGGCGACCCGGCGTGGTGCTTCACGGGGGCACTGCAGTCAGGGCGCGGGCGGCGTTGGTCGAATCGTTTCAACGTGAGCAGGGGCCGCCGTTCTTCGTGTTGTCACTCAAAGCGGGGGGCACCGGCTTGAACCTGACGGCCGCATCGCACGTCGTTCATTTCGATCGATGGTGGAACCCGGCAGTGGAAAATCAGGCGACCGACCGTGCTTATCGCATTGGGCAGAAGAAAAACGTGTTGGTCCACAAGTTCGTCTGCCGTGGCACTGTGGAAGAGAAGATCGACGCCCTCGTCGAGGCTAAACTGGTGTTGTCGAATCAGGTCATCGAGGGGGGTGGCGAGGCGCTGTTGACGGAGCTGAGCAATGACGCGTTGCTGCGCATGGTCGCACTCGATATTGGCAGCGCGATGGGTGAGGCCAAGGTAGGGTAAGAAGTCGTCTTGTACGAGAAGGAACGAGGCAACAGATGGGGCGATACCACGACGATGGCGGCGGGTGGGCTCCCTACATTCCGGTGGCGCAGAGGCAGCGCAAGGCCCGACAGAAGGTCGCGGCACTGAACAAGAAGGGGCACCACTGCCAGCCGGTCACGATCGAAGGCCGCGCCATCGCCAAGAGCTTCTGGGGTAAGGCATGGTGCGACAACCTCGAGTCCTACAGCGATTTTTCAAACCGACTGCCGCGCGGGCGGACCTACGCGCGCAACGGCTCCGTCATCGACCTGCGCATCGAGCGTGGCAAGGTCAAGGCGCTCGTGTTCGGCTCGGATGTCTACACTGTGGAAATCGGAGTCAAGCCACTGCCGACCACACGGTGGAGCGCGATCGTTCAAGAGTGCTCGGGCAAGGTGGCTTCCGTGATCGAGTTGCTGCAAGGCCGCCTGTCTCACGCTGTGATGGAAACAGTGACGCGGCACGGTGACGGACTGTTTCCGTTGCCGGGGCAAATTAGCTTAAGTTGCAGTTGTCCGGACGCGGCCACGATGTGCAAACATGTTGCGGCCGTTCTTTACGGCGTGGGCGCGCGCCTTGACCACGCACCTGAACTGCTGTTCCTGCTCAGCCACGTTGAGCCGCAGGACCTCATTCGACAGGCTGGCCGTGTGCCGATGAATTCGTACTCCGACACGCAAGGTAGCTTGGACGGTACGGACCTGTCTGCCTTGTTCGGCATCGATCTCGACGAGACACTCGCCGCATCGGCAGCACAGTCTCCGACTGCCGTCGCGCCGTCCCGCAAGCGCTCGCGACGAGTGAAAACCGTTGATCCGCTACCGCCAGTGGTATCGGGAAAAGTCACCAAGAGGGCTGCCCTGCGTCGAGAACGAAACAGGGCTGTCACAGCCGCGGGCTTGATCACACGCGGCGTCGCGCGACACATGATTCAGAGCTGGATCACTTCGGGCGTGTTACTGCGCACAGAGCAACGCGGTGTGTACCGAACCACAGGGCAGACCGAAGCGCGAATCGCGGCCTATCTCGCTCGGTAAGTTAATCGATCAGTGCTTGTTTCGGCGAAAGTGCCCGACGGTTTTGGGAACGTGTTCGGTTTGAATGTGTGGGCGCCGGTGCGGGTTCTGTCGCAATAACAGAGAGAGGCTGGGAGGGTCCCTGACTTGGCAGGCCTCAAAAGGCCAGGGAATAGAACTTGTCAGCGGCGGACGAGGCTTTGTCTTTGTGGCAATCGAGCTGCCCCTTTTTGATCAAGTGCATGGTCTCGATGCCTGCGATGATGGCGCGAGCGAAGCGAAATGACTTGAACCCGAGCATCGGTCGCACGACCCGTTTGATCGCCCGGTGATCCTGCTCGATCAGGTTGTTAAGGTATTTCGATTGGTGCATCTCGATGTCCGCGCCGCTGTCGGCGCACAGGCCGACGATCGCTG
>JANLUW010000345.1:0-12137 GCA_031363645.1 Rhizobacter sp.
AACAAGCGCGAGCAGCCGATGCGAACCGCGCCGCAGGCTCGCAAGGCGCGCTGCTCGGCGTGCCGCTCGCGCACAAAGACATCTTCGTCACGCGCGACCTGCCGACCACCGCCGGCTCGAAGATGATCGCCGGCTACCGCAGCCCGTTCGATGCGACCGTGGTCGCGCGGCTGGGCGCGGGTGAACCGGGCCTCGGCCCGGGGGCTGGCATGGTGACGCTCGGCAAGCTCAACTGCGACGAGTTCGCGATGGGCTCGGGCAACGAGAACTCCGCCTATCGCCCAGTGAAAAACCCGTGGGATGCCTCACGTGTGCCCGGCGGCTCGTCGGGCGGCTCGGCCGCCGCGGTCGCCGCGCGCCTGATGCCCGCCGCGACCGGCACCGACACCGGCGGCTCGATTCGCCAGCCGGCGAGCTTTACCGGCATCACCGGCATCAAGCCGACCTACGGCGTGTGCTCGCGCTTCGGGCTGATCGCGTTCGCCTCCAGCCTCGATCAAGCCGGCCCGCTGGCGCGCAGCGCCGAAGACTGCGCATTGCTGCTCAGCGCGATGAGCGGCTTCGACGAACGCGACTCGACGAGTGCGCAACGCCCGCCGCAAGACTTTCACGCGGCGATGCTCCGAGCCCGTGAAGGCGCAACCGCCGCGCAGCCGTTGAAGGGTCTGCGCATCGGCCTGCCGAAAGAATTTTTCCCCGCGGCGCTCGCTGCCGACGTGAACGGCGCGGTGCGCGCGGCACTCACCGCGTTCGAGGCGCTCGGCGCAACGCTGGTCGACGTGAGCCTGCCGCGCACCGAGCTGTCGATTCCCGTCTACTACATCATCGCGCCGGCCGAGGCCTCGTCGAACCTGAGCCGCTTCGACGGCGTGCGGTATGGCCACCGCGCCGCGAAGTACGGCGACTTGGAGGACATGTACAAAAAGAGCCGCAGCGAGGGCTTCGGCGCCGAGGTCAAGCGCCGCATCATGATCGGCACTTACGTGCTGAGCCATGGCTACTACGACGCCTACTACGTGCAGGCGCAAAAGCTGCGCCGCATGATCGCCGATGACTTTCAGGCCTGCTTCACTCAATGCGACCTGATCGCCGGCCCGGTCGCGCCGACGGTCGCGTGGAAGCTCGGCGAAAAAAGCTCCGACCCCGTGGCCAACTACCTCGCCGACATCTTCACCTTGCCCGCGAGCCTGGCCGGCCTGCCTGGCATGAGCCTGCCAGCAGGCTTCGGCGAAGGCGCGATGCCGGTCGGGTTGCAACTCATCGGCAACTACTTCGAAGAAGGCGCGTTGCTGCACGCGGCGCATGCGTTTCAGCAGGCCACCGACTGGCATTCACGCGCACCTGCGGGATATTGATCACAGCATGAGCACACCCGCATTGATCCGCGGTTTCGAGGTCGTCATCGGCCTCGAAACCCACACGCAACTCTCAACGCAATCGAAGATCTTCAGCGGCTCGTCGACGCATTTCGGCGCTGCCCCGAACACGCAGGCCTCGCCCGTCGACCTGGCCCTGCCGGGCACGCTGCCGGTGATGAACCGCGGCGCGGTCGAGCGGGCGATTCGCTTCGGGCTGGCGGTGGGTGCGAAGGTCGCACCGGTCTCGATCTTCGCGCGCAAGAATTACTTCTATCCCGACCTGCCCAAGGGCTACCAGATCAGCCAGTACGAGACACCGGTGGTGCAGGGCGGCGTGGTCGAGTTCTTCCTACCGTCCCTCCCTTCGACAGGCTCAGGGCAATCGGTGAGGCATGTTGTCCACCTGACCCGCGCACACCTCGAAGAAGACGCCGGCAAGTCGTTGCATGAAGACTACCAAGGCCAGACCGGCATCGACCTGAACCGCGCCGGCACGCCGCTGCTCGAAATCGTCACCGAGCCCGACATGCGCAGCAGCCGCGAGGCGGTCGAATACGCGAAGACGCTGCACCAAATCGTCACCTGGATCGGCATCTGCGACGGCAACATGCAGGAGGGTTCGTTCCGCTGCGATGCGAACGTGTCGGTGCGCAAACCCGGCGCGCCGTTCGGCACGCGGCGCGAGATCAAGAACCTGAACAGCTTCAAGTTCATGCAGCAGGCGATCGACTACGAAGTGCAGTGGCAGATCGACCTGATCGAAGACGGTGGCACGGTGCAGCAGGCCACCGTGCTGTTCGACCCCGTGAGCGGCGAGACCCGTGCGATGCGCAGCAAGGAAGACGCGCACGACTACCGCTATTTTCCCGACCCCGACCTGCCGCCACTGGTGATCGCGGCCGAGTGGATCGAGCGCGTGCGCGCCGGCATGCCCGAGTTGCCGGTTCTCATGGCCGCGCGTTTCGAGCGCGACTACGCGCTGCCCGCGTACGACGCGGCGCTGATGACCCAGAGCAAGGATTTCGCCGTGTTCTTCGAGACCGCAGCGAAGGCGAGCGGCCAACCGAAGCTGGTCGCGAACTGGCTGATGGGCGAGCTCTCGCGCCGGCTGAACGCACAAGAGCTGACAATCGACGCGAGCCCAGTCGACGCGGCTTCACTTGCGAAGATGATCGCGCGCATCGCCGACAGCACGATTTCGAACAACGGTGCGAAGCAGCTGTTCGACGCGCTGTGGACCGGCGAAGGCCAAGATGTCGACGCGCTGATCGCATCGAAAGGCCTCGCGCAAATGAGCGACTCGGGCGAGCTCGAACGCATCATCGATGCGGTGCTGGCCGCCAACGCCAAGTCGGTCGACGAGTTCCGCGCCGGCAAGGAAAAAGCGTTTAATTCGCTCGTCGGTCAGGCGATGAAGGCGACCCGCGGCAAGGGCAACCCGACCCAGGTCAACGAACTTCTGAAGAAGAAGCTGGGCGCCTGACGCGCTATCTCTTGCGCGACGCCGAAGCCGCCGACGCCGGCAGGGCAACGATCACGCCGAGCGAACCCGGCTGCGCGCCGCCCCAGAGCTTGCGCAAGCGCTCGAGCTCGGTGTCGTAGAGCTTGTCGATGCGCAGAATCTCGATCTGCTGGTTTTGTACCAGCGACTTCTGCGCTTCGACCGACGCGTCGTTCGCGTCGAGCCCGAGCTTGAGCTTGAGCGGAAACTGCTTGCCGACGTAAAACTCGGCTTCGTTGTTTAGCGGCCTGCGTTCACTCGCCAGCGCGATCAGGCGGGCTTCGGACTGGCGCAGCGACTTGCGCACGTCGTCGAGCGCGAGTTCGCGCGACTTGCGGTGCGCCGCCTCGTTCGGAAAACGCGCGAGCAGGTTGCGGTCGCGTTTGATCGCGTCGCGCTGCTCGACGCGCCGGGTCTCGGTCTCGCGGTCGCGCGCTTCGGCGTCGCTGCGTTCCTCAGAAGTCATCGCAGGCGGCACGACGCGCTTGACCGAACCGTCGGCGTTGAGCACGCGCTGCTCGCGCGCGTTGCACTCGGCGATCGGGCGATCGGACGTGAGCTTCTTGCCCGAGGCGTCGGTGCAGGTATAGATCGGTGCGGGGCCAGCCGCCTGGCCCCAGGCCGCTGTACTGCCGCACAACACCAGAATCACCACGCCGGCGCGGTGAAATCGGATCGGGACAGCGGTCAAACCATGCATCCTCGTCAAACTCCGTAGCGTTCGCGGTATGCGACCACGCGCGCGAAATGAGCCTTCAGCGCCGGATCGGCATTCGTTTGCAGATACTGCAGCAAGTCGGCAAGGGTCGCAATCGAGATCACGGGCAGGCCGTAGTCGCGCTCGAAGTCTTCAACGGCCGAATGCGCCGACAGGTTGTCATCCGTGCCGCCGCGCTCCATGCGGTCGAGCGCGATCAGCACCGCGGTGGCCTGGCCACCCGCAGCGCGCAGCATCTCGACCGATTCGCGTTTTGAGGCGCCGTCGGTGATGACGTCGTCGACGATGACGACGCGGCCTGCAACAGGCGCGCCGACCAGCGTGCCACCTTCGCCGTGGGCCTTGGCTTCCTTGCGGTTGAACGCGAACGGCACGTTGCGGCCGAGGCCGGCGAGGGCGACGGCCGAGGCCGCGGCCAGCGTGATGCCCTTGTACGCAGGGCCGAACAGCATGTCGAATTCGCAGCCCGAAGCGAGCAGGCGCCGCGCATAGAATTCCGCGAGGCGCTCGAGTTTGGCGCCATCGTCGAACAAGGCCGAGTTGAAGAAGTACGGCGAAAGCCGGCCGGCCTTGGTCTTGAATTCACCGAAGCGCAACACGCCCGACTCGACCGCGAACTTCACGAAGTCTCGCGCGAGTGCATCGTGACTGGCGCTGGTGGTCATCCGGTTTTACTCATCCGAAGGTTCATTCTTGTTCCGTCTCGTATCGCTCAATCTCAACGGCATTCGCTCGGCCGCCAACAAGGGTTTCGAGGCCTGGGCCACCGCGGTGGCCGCCGATTGTATGGGGGTGCAAGAGATCAAAGCACAGGCCGACACGGTGGTCGGCAGATTCGACACAGTGGCCGGCATGAGTGGGCATTTCCACTACGCCGAGAAGAAGGGCTACTCGGGCGTGGGCCTGTACACGCGCAAGGCGCCGAGCCAGATGATCCTGGGCATCGGTGACGCGGCGTTCGATGCCGAAGGCCGCTATGTGGAGGCGCGTTTTGATACGCCCGGGCTCTCGAAATCCGGCAAGCTCAGCATCATCAGCTGCTACTTTCCGAGCGGCTCGAGCGGCGAGCTGCGGCAGGTCGAGAAGTTTCGATTTCTCGCGCTGATGGCGCCGCACTTGAAAGCATTGGTCGCCGAGCGCGAGTTGATTCTGGTTGGTGACATCAACATCGCCCACAAAGAAATCGACCTGAAAAACTGGCGCGGCAACCATAAGAACAGCGGCTTCCTGCCCGAAGAGCGCGCGTGGATGACGACCCTGCTCGACGCGGATGTGGGGCTGGGTCTGGTCGACGTGTTTCGCACGCTCAACCCTCACCCCGAGCAGTACACCTGGTGGAGCAACCGCGGGCAAGCGCGCGCGAACAACGTCGGCTGGCGGCTCGACTATCACCTCGCCACACCCGCCATCGCAAAGCATGCGGTCGCCGAGCACATTTACCTCGAACAGCGCTTCAGCGACCACGCGCCGTTGATGATCGACTACGACTTCACGCTTTGAACCCAATCAAAACGAACGAGCCCGCCATGCCTGAGCTGACAACGACCCAATTCGAAACTGCGCCGAACCCGGCGGCGAGCGTCATCGTGCTGCACGGCCTCGGCGCCGATGGCAATGATTTCGTGCCGATCGCGCAAGAGTTCGATCTGTCGGGCATCGGCGCGGTGCGCTTCGTGTTCCCGAGCTCGCCGACCCGGCCGGTCACGGTCAACGGCGGCTACGTCATGCCGGCCTGGTACGACATCCTCGGCCCCGGCCAACCCGAAGACGCCGCCGGGTTGCGCGAATCTCAGCGTTTGATCGATGCACTGATCGACCATGAGGTGGCGCGCGGCGTGCCGGCTTCACGCATCGTGCTGGCCGGCTTTTCGCAGGGTTGCGCGATGACGTTCATGACCGGCTTGCGGTACGGGCAACGCCTGGCCGGGCTGCTCGGCATGTCGGGCTACCTGCCACTGGCCGAACTGACCGCCGCCGAACGCAACCCCGCGAACGCCGACGTGCCGATCTTCCAGGCCCACGGCAGCGCCGACGAAATGATCCCGGTGGCGCGCGCCACGTGGTCGCGCGACGCGTTGATCGCGCTCGGCTACGCGGTCGAGTGGCACACCTACCCGATGGCGCACTCGGTGTGCCCGCAGGAGATCGCCGACATGAACCGCTGGTTGTTGACGGTCTTGGCGCCACGTTGAGGCGCGGTGCCCACACCGGATGTAAATAAGTCACAACCTCGCACGGGCATATTCACGACCCGGGCGCACGCCCCCTCCGTACGCTAAAGCCAACTCGCAAGCCCCCGTGGCGCACGAGTCACTCACCGGAGAAGGTCATGCTCAACGTTTCCCAGGCCACCGATTACAGCGCGCACGCCCACGCCGGGCGCTACCACGGCCCCGAGCGGCGCACCGTGCACGCGCGCTCGAAGCATTGGCTCGCCGCCACGCTCGACGAGATCGACTACGGCATGCTGCTGCTCACCGACGAGGTTCAAGCCATCCACGTCAACCACGCCGCGCGCGCCGAGCTCGATGCCACCCACCCGCTGCAACTGCTCGGCCGCGAGTTGCGCGCCCGCTGCCCGCAAGACGTGGCACCGCTCGCCGACGCCCTGCACGCCGCCGCGCACCGTGGCCTGCGCAAACTGCTGACGCTGGGCGAGGGCGCGCAGCGCGTCAGCGTGTCGGTGGTGCCGCTATCGCTGCCCGACGCGGCGAGCGAACCGGTGACGCTGGTTATGCTCGGCAAGCGCCAGGTTTGCGAAGTGCTGTCGGTGCAAGGCTTTGCGCACAGCCACGGCCTCTCGGCAGCCGAAACACGCGTGCTCGCTGCACTGTGCAGCGGCGTGCCGCCGATGCGAATCGCGGCGCAACTCGGCGTTGCGATCTCGACCGTGCGCACGCAGATCGGCAACATCCGGCTCAAGACCGGCGCCGCGAGCATCCGCGCACTGGTGCAACAGGTGGCGGTGCTGCCGCCGCTGATGGGCGTGCTGCGTGGGCTCGCAGGTGCGGTCGCCGCGAACGGCGAGACGATGCGAGTGCAGTTCGACGCCTGAGCGAGCGAGCGAACGAACGACTCGGAAACTGGCGCGCGCGCAGCGGCGAGAGGCCGGCTAGCATCAGGCGCGCGCCAGCGCCCCTCACGGGCCGGCCGCCTCCCGAATGGCCTCATCGCCCGCACCCTCGCCCCTCGACCCGCTCGCCGTGCTGACCGACTCATTGCGCGAGCTTGCCCGACGCGGCGAGCTCAAGCGCTACCGCAAAGGCCATCGGCTGATCGAAGAGGGCGAGCAGGGCGACACGATCTTCATCATCCTGTCGGGCAGGGTGCGCGTGTTCGGCACCGGCACGAGCGACAAGACCCGCGACCGCGAGATCACCTACGGCACCTACGGCGTAGGCGAGTACATCGGCGAAATCAGCCTCGACGGCGGGCCTCGCTCGGCGAGCGTCGAAGTCATCGAGGCTTGCGAATGCGCGGTGGTGACGAAGCAAACGCTGCTGCGCCACATCGCCGAGCACCCCGAGTTCGCACTCGACCTGCTCGCCAAGGTGATCCGCCGCGCCCGCGCCGCCACGCTGAACGCGAAGCAGCTGGCGCTCAGCGACGTGTACGGCCGCTTGGTGCTGCTGCTCAACGAGCTCGCCGTGCCGCAGCCCGACGGCACCCGGCTGGTCGCCGAGCGACCCACGCACCAAGAGATGGCGAACCGGCTCGGGTGCTCGCGAGAGATGGTGAGCCGGTTGATGAAGGATCTGGAAGGCGGTGGCTATGTGCGGGCGCTCGACACCGGGCTCTCGCTCGCAAAGCCGCTGCCGTCACGCTGGTAGCGGCGAGCGGCGCCCGCAAGAGCGGGCCGGCGTGGCCCCACCCTCACCGCAGCACGTCGAACCGCTTCTCCGGGCGCTCGGCCCGCGCGTACAGCGGCTGCACTTTCGGCAGGTTGACCTCGATGTCGCGGATGCGGGTCGGGCCCGAGGGGTGGGTGCTGATGAACTGCGGCGGCGCGCCCGTCGCTGCGGTGGCCATCTTCTGCCAGAGGGTCACGCCGGCGTGCGGGTCGTAGCCGGCGCGGGCGGCGAGCTCGATGCCGACCAGGTCGGCTTCGGATTCGTCTTCGCGACCGAACCTCAGCGTTAGAAGCTGCCCGCCCATGCCGGCGAGGTAGCGCCCGCTGTCACCCAGGCCGAAGATGGCCGCGCCGAGCTCGATCGCGCCGCGCGTGGCCATGGTCTTGCCCATGCGCTCGCGCGCGTGCTCACGCAGCGCGTGTGCCATCTCGTGGCCCATGATCATCGCGACCTCGTCGTCGGTGGGCTTGAGTTTTTCCAAGATGCCAGTAAAGAACGCGATCTTGCCGCCCGGCATGCAAAACGCGTTGATCTGTGGGCTGTTGATCAGGTTGACCTCCCAGCGCCATTGGCGCGCGCGGTCGTTCCACTCGAAGGTGTACGGGATCAGGCGTTGCGAAATCGCGCGCAGGCGCGTGAGCTGCAGGGTGCCGGGCCCCGCGAGCAAGCCTTTGCTCGTTGCCTGCTGCAGCATCTCTTGGTAGTTTTGCTGCGCGGCCTGCTCGATCTGCTCGGCCGAGACGATCTGGCCGAAGCCCGACTTCGACCCGACCTCGACGCCCTCGCGGGCAAGTACAGGCAGCGCCACCAGCGCCAGCGTCGCGCCAGCGCCCAGCAATCGGCCGGTGAACAGGCGGCGAGCGTGCAGCGCGCAACGGCAATCGGCAACATGCGACGTGAGCAATTCGTGGTTCATCGTGTTCCTCCGGTTCAGTCGTCCACCTTGGGCGCGCCCGGATCGTATTCGAGCGCGCGCACGGCCGCACGCATCCACCACAACATCACCAGCGCCGGCAGCGCGACGATGGTCGAGACGATAAAAAACACCGGCCAGCCGATCGACTCGGCGAGCACCCCAGCAAGCGGCCCGACCCACACCCGCCCGACCGACGAGAACGCGCTGAGCAGCGCGAAATGGGTCGCAGTGAAGCGCTGATTGCACAGGCTCATCAGCAACGCGACGAAGGCCGCCGTGCCCATGCCGCCCGAGAGGTTCTCGGCCGCGATCACGAGCAGCAAGCCGCCATCGACCGGTGTGGCGTGCACGAGCTTGACGAAGCCCCAGTCGAACGCCGGAATCGTCAGCCCCGGCAGCACGCCGCGGCCGTTCACCGCGAGCCACCAGAAGCCGAGGTTGCTGACCATCTGCAGCACGCCGAACAACAGCAGCGCGCGCCACAGGCCGAGCTTGAGCATCAGCGCGCCGCCGAGCAGCGCGCCGCCGATCGTCAGCCACAGCCCGATGACTTTGTTGACGACGCCGACCTCGGCGGTGCTGTACTGCATCGCCTGCAGCAAGAATGGCGTCATCAGCGAGCCGGCGAAAGCGTCGCCGAGCTTGTAGAGCACGATGAACGCGAGGAACGCGGCCGCGCCCTGCTGCGAGAAGTAACTGCGCAGCCCGCCGAGCAAGGTTTCAAACCGCGCGGCGCGCGCAGCCCATGCGGCCAGCGGCAACGTGAACGCGATGCCCAGCATCAACGCGGCAAGGTCGAGCCACTTGCCTTGCAGCGATACCGGCATCGCGCCGCTCGCGAGCCACCCACCGAGCAATGCGTGCGCGATCGGCGGGCCGAGGCGGTCGCTCAAGAACACGCCGACCACCACCGCAGCCAGCACCGCGACGAAGCCGAACACGTCGCGCCGCGCCACGCTCGACGGCACGAGGACATGTGTGAGCTTGGGCAACGCCACGGCCGAGAACACCGCCGCCGCCACCATCACGCCGGCCATGACGCGGTAGACCTCGGGCCAGGTCCAGCCGCCGCCTTGCGTGGTGTCGACCCAGATCAGCGCGACGCCGCCCGACAGAATCATCGCCAGCCGGTAGCCGAGCACGTAGAGCGAGGAGCCCAAGCCGCGCTCGCTGGCGTGCAGTGAATCGGTGCGGTAGGCGTCGATCACCACGTCTTGCGAGGCCGAGAGAAATGCGACCAGCACCGCGAGCAGCGCGAAGAATCGGGTCGAGCCGGTGGGCGAGGTGGCGGCCATCCAGAGCAGCGCACCGGCGAGCGCGAGCTGCGTCAACACCAGCCAGCCGCGGCGCCGGCCGAGCCCCGGCAGCTCGAAGCGGTCCATCAGCGGAGCCCACAAAAACTTGAATGTATAGGGCAAGCCGACGAGGCTCAGGAAGCCGATGGTCGCGATGTCGACCCCCGAGACGCTGAGCCAGGCCTGCATCGCCTGCCCCGTGAGCGCGAGCGGCAGGCCCGACGCGAAGCCGAGGAGGGTGACGACGAACAGCCGGTAGGCGGTCGCGGCGCCGAGCCGAGAACGAACGAGCGGAGCGGCGTTCAACGCGGGTTTCGGCACAGGCCGGCGTGCGCTCGCGGCCAGTGCGCAGCGGTGATGGCGGGCAGGTCTTGTGCAGCGGTGGGCCGCGCCGGCAGCCGGCTCGCGAGAATGTTCATGTGGCTGGATTGTCCCTGCGTTCGAGGTCGTCGATCCTCCGATCAAACGCGCTCGGCTGCAGGGATCGGCCGGACTGCAGCGGTCGCCGGGCATGCGGGCTGCGACCGCCCGCTGAATACCCGACAATCGTGCCCATGAATCCCCCGCTGCGCGCCGCGCTTCCCAGCTTTTCGGCACCCGACTTTCGGGCCGCACTCGGCATGTTCGCGACCGGCGTGACGATCGTCACCGCGCGCGGTGCCGACGGCACGCCGGTCGGCCTGACGGCCAATTCTTTCAACTCGGTTTCGCTCGCGCCGCCGCTGGTGCTGTGGAGCCTGGCGCGCAGCGCGGGCTCGATGCCGCACTTCGAGCGCGGCTCGCACTACGCGATCAACATTCTCGCCGCCGACCAGCACGCGCTGGCCGAGCGCTTCGCAACTAAGGCCGCCGATCGGTTCGACGGCGTGGTGTTTCGCGAAGGCGCGGGCGGTGCGCCGATCCTCGACGGCTCGGCCGCGGTGTTCGAGTGCTTCAACCGCAGCCGCTACGAAGAAGGCGACCACGTGATCTTCGTCGGCGAAGTCGAGCGCTGCGCCTGGCGCGAGGGTGCGCAGCCGCTGATCTATCACGGTGGGCGCTACTTCACGGAGTTGCCGATTTGACCCTTCGACAGGCTCACGGCGGACGGGTGGTTGGCGTTCGTTGAATCTGCGGTTTTGACCGTACAGCCATATCAGGTGCGCCTCGCTGCGAACGCGACGAACCACTCGACGCACGCCGACGCTTTTTCTGCGCCGCCCATCGCGTCGATGTTGAACACCTGATCGGCGGGCGTGCCCATCAGCAGCTTCTTGACCGGCAACTCCATCTTCTTGCCCGACAAGGTGCGCGGCACGGCCGTGACGTGAAAGATCTCGTTCGGCACGTGACGCGCCGAGAGCGCTGACCTGATGCTGTCCTTCATCCGCCGGGTCAGCGCGTCGTCGAGCACGAGCCCTTCACGCAATACGACGAACAGCGGCATGTAGCTTTCACGGCCGAGGTATTCGAGGTCGACGACCAGGCTGTCGAGCACCTCGGGCAGCGCCTCGACGGCGCGATAGAGCTCGGAGGTGCCCATGCGGATGCCGTGGCGGTTGATCGTCGCGTCGCTGCGGCCGTAGATGATGGCGCCGCCACGTGACGTGATCTCGATCCAGTCGCCGTGCCGCCATACCGCAGGCTTTCCGTTTCCGCCGGGGTACATGTCGAAATAGCTGCCGAGGTAGCGCGCGTTGTTCTCGTCATTCCAGAAGTAGAGCGGCATCGACGGCATCGGCTTGATGCACACCAACTCACCGACCGCGCCGACCAGCGGCTCGCCTTGCTCGTTCCAGGCTTCGACCGCCGCGCCGAGGCAACGGCACTGCATCTCGCCGGTTACCACCGGCAGCGTCGGCAGGCCGGCGACGAATGCGCCCGCGAAGTCGGTGCCGCCGGAGATCGGCGTGAGCCAGATGCGCTCTTTGCCGTTCGGGCCGTCGACCTGCGGCATCTGCGCCCAGATCCATTCGTAGGCGTCGATGGCGAGCGGCGAACCCGTCGAGCCGATCGCGCGCAATGCCGAGAGATCGCAGACCTTCGCGGGCTCGACGCCAGCCTTCAGGCAGCTCGCGAAAAACGCGGCGCCGGCACCGAAGAAGGTCACGCCGGAATCGGCGACGAAGCGCCACAGCGACGTCAGGTCGGGCGCCTTGATGTTGCCGCCGGGGTTGCCGTCGTAGATGCAAATCGTGGCGCCGCCGAGCAGCGCGCCGACCTGCGCGTTCCACATGATCCAGCCGGTGGCGCTGTACCAGTGGTACCGGTCGCCGCCCAGATAACTTGGGCCGACATCGTTGTGCAGCGCGCCGGCCTTGAGCGCCTCGATCATGACGCCGCCGTGGCCGTGGACGATCGCCTTCGGCAAGCCGGTCGTGCCGCTGGAGTAGACGACCCACAGCGGGTGGTCGAACGGCAGCCAGATGGGCGCAAACGGGGTGTCATGCGCCGTGAACTTGGCGAAGTCATGCAGCGCGCGCTGCGGTGACGCGAGCACCGATGCGTCGGCCGCCGCA
>JANLUW010000361.1:0-13755 GCA_031363645.1 Rhizobacter sp.
TGCGGCTCAAGCTCGGCAAGCACGGCAAAAACGGCGACCTGCAAGCCGTCGACGCCCGACAACTCCAGCGCCTGCGCTCGCGCATCGCGATGGTGTTCCAGCACTTCAACCTGTGGTCGCACATGACCGCGCTCGAGAACATCATCGAAGCGCCGATCCGCGTGCTCGGCGTGCCGCGCGATGAGGCCATCGCCCGCGCCGAAGCACTGCTCTCGCGCGTCGGCGTCGCGCACCGCAAGGGCCTCTACCCGTCGCAACTGTCGGGGGGCGAACAGCAGCGCGTCGCCATCGCACGGGCACTGGCGATGGAACCCGAGGTCATGCTGTTCGACGAGCCCACCTCGGCACTCGACCCCGAACTCGTCGGCGAAGTGCTGAAGGTGATGCGCGACCTCGCCGCCGAAGGCCGCACGATGATTGTCGTCACCCACGAAATGGGCTTCGCCCGCGAGGTCGCGAATCACCTCGTGTTCCTGCACAAAGGCGTGATCGAAGAGCAAGGCGCGCCCCGCGAGGTGCTGGCCGCGCCGAAGAGCGAGCGGCTGCGGGGATTTTTGTCGGGGAGTTTGAAGTAGGCGGGACAGGTGCGTGGGACGGAGGCGTATAGCCGAGCGCCGGTGCCTTGCCGTTTTCGCCAAACTGCCTGCGGTTGAAATCGGCCATTTCCGGTCGCTGCTCATGGGCAGATTTCGGGCAACTCATTCGTCGGGACTGGATGCCTTGCCCACCATTGCGTACTCAATGGCCACCTCCCGTTGCATGCTCCGCCCGGTATCGACCTCCTGTGCGAACACGCGCCTGTCTATCGCGAAACGGGTGGCAGCCAACGCGACTTCGTAAGCTTGCCTGACGGAGCCGGACAGTTCGGCCGGCGCTGCGCACGCGTCGGCATGGGTACCCTTCGCACCATCGAGCACACCCGCCAAGCGAGCGGCAATTCGCCACTCCTTGCAGGCGGCATAGGCAATTAGCAGCTGAGCCAGGCCGCGCGTTGCTCCCGGTGACGTCGGGTAATTGCGATGCAAAGGCAGGCTCTCGCGGAACAGTGCCAGCGCGCGCACCGGATCGTCTTGTCTCAGCGCTAGAAAGCCCTGCTGCGCCAAGCTGCCGGCGATGTCGAACTTCGACTCCACAGATCGATACAGCGTCAGACTCTCGGCGAGCAGTTGGCCGGCCCGCTCGAAGTGGCCGCGGCGGATGGCGATGGTGCCTAGCAGCGCACGTCCGTGACCGATGTAGAGCCTGTCGCCCCCAATCTTTGCCATCTCGGCCTCGCATTCCGCCACCATGGCCTCGGCCGATTCGTCACGTCCCATCAACGCCTCGTAGCCCGCGTAGCAGATCAGCGCTTGAGCCAACAAAAAGGCCTGGCGCCAGGGGTCGGCGATGCTGCGGCCGTGCGCCAGGCTGGCCCGGAACATCTCGGCAGTGGCCACGTCGCGCTGACGCGTGTCGATGTAGCCCATCCACATCAGGGACCAGGCCAGACCCTCCTCGAATTCCAGCGCGCCCGAGAGTTCGACGCACCTTTCGCACAATCGGCGCCCGTGAGGCGGGTCATAGTTGGTGGCGAGCATCGCGGCGCCGTAGAAAGAGCGAGCCTCGTGCACCGAGAGTGGAGCGCCGCTGAGTCTCAGGGCTTCTGCCAGCCGTTCCTGCCAGCCCACCATTTCTTTCCAGTGCATGTTCTTGTACCAAAAACGTGTCAGCGAGCTGAACATACACAGGCCGAGTTCAGGTTGGCCTGAGTTCAGCGACCAGTGCAGTGCGAGCCGCATGTTGTCCAGCTCGAGCTCGGCTTGTGCGTGCCCACGCAATTGGTCCTGCCGCGTCAGCGTTGGGCGAATTGCTTCGGCCTGATCGACGAAGTGGCGCAAGTGGCGCTCGCGCGTCGACTGAAGTTCGTCGGCTGCCATCAACTTCTCCAGCCCGTACTCTCGAATGGTCTCGAGCAGCCGGTAACGCGGCTCCTCGGATTGAGTGTCCAGAACGACCAGCGACTTCTCGACCAGCCGTGCCATCAGCTCCGGCACGTCTTCGCGCAACAAAGGTGGCGCGCTGCACACCGCTTTGGCGGCAGCCAATGTCCATCCACCCGCGAACTGTGAGAGTCGGCGCCACAGCACACGCTCCGGCTCGTTCAACAGCTCGTGGCTCCAGTCGATGAGCGAGCGCAGAGTTTGGTGACGCTGAAGCGCCGTGCGCCGGCTGCGAGTCAGCAGCGCGAAGCGATCGTGCAAACGCTCGGCCACCTGTTCCACGCGCATCGCGCCGACACGCGCCGCTGCAAGCTCGAGCGCCAGCGGTATGCCGTCGAGCCGGTGACAGATTTGCGCGACGGCCACCGTGTTCTCCGGAGTCAGCCGGAATGTCGGCGCAGCGGCCTGGGCGCGTTCGACAAACAGCCGGCTGGCGGGAAAATCAAGCAGCGCGTCGACCGACAGCAACGTGTCCGGCGGTGCCGATCGCAACGACGGCAGGCGCCATGCGACCTCGCCTGCCACATCGAGCGCCTCTCGACTGGTCGCGAGTGTGCGTGTGCCGGCGCTGCAGCGCAGCACTTGTTCGGCGAACGCGGCACAGGCCTCAATCAGGTGCTCGCAGTTGTCGAGGATCAACAGCATGCGGCGTCGACGCAAAAATTCCAGCAACGTGTCGAGAAGCGACCGGGTGGCCTCTTCGTGCACGTCCAACGCGCCGGCCACGGTACCGATTACCAGAGAGGCGTCCGTGACGGGAGCCAGTTCGACAATGCATACGCCGTCCGGAAAATCAGGCGTCACGATGTCGGCGACCTCGAGCGCCATCCGGGTCTTGCCCACGCCGCCAGCTCCCACAAGGGTCAGCAGATGCGTGCGGCGCAACAGCGCGAGCACCGCTGCCAAATCCTCTTCGCGCCCAATAAGCGTTGGCTTGTTGGCGGGCAGGTTGTTGACGGCAACAGAGCGTGGCAAATCTGCCGGCGCCGCCGAGGTCGGCGTCTTCGCAGGCAGCGCGGTGATGCTTTCGTCAAGCATCCTGCCGAAACGGTAGCCGCGGCCAGGCACCGTCAGCACCGCGTGCGCACCGAGCAGCTTGCGCAGGCTCGAGACGTGCTGGCGCAGGTTGTTCTCGTCGACCACCAGACGAGGCCAGACGACATTCAAAAGCTCTTCGTGCGACACGACCCGATCGCGATGCTCGATCAGCACCAGCAGCAGGTCGTAGGCCCGGGCACCGACGGCCAACGGCGCGCCATCGCCCAGCAGCAGCCGCTGTGCGGGGCGCAGTTCGAAGCTGTCAAAACGATAAGAGGGCGTTGGAGCGTTCATGTTCGCCATGACGAAAGCCGAAGCCCACGCGCCCCGGATTCACAACAATTCACGCGCACGTTATAGCCTGCTCGCCCAGCGCACTCGACACTGACCTCGCCCCAATTGCCAAGGAGACACGACGTGAACGCACCGACAGACCTGAATGCACTCAAGACCCGCCAGCAGGCCGCCTGGGGCACGGGCGACTATGCCGTGGTCGGAACCACACTGCAGATCGTCGGGGAGCAGCTGGCCGAGGCCTGCGACCTGAAAACCGACGAGCGCGTGCTCGACGTTGCCGCAGGCAACGGCAACGCCACGCTGGCCGCCGCACGTCGCGGCTGTGTCGTGACCTCCACTGACTATGTTGCCAGCCTGCTGGAGCGAGGTGCCGAGCGGGCGCGCGCCGAGCGGCTCGACGTCAAATTTCAGACTGCCGATGTGGAGGAACTGCCCTTCGCAGATGCTAGCTTCGACGCTGTGGTCTCGACCTTCGGCGTGATGTTTGCACCCGACCACGCCCGATCGGCAGCCGAGATGGCGCGGGTGTGCCGGCCCGGCGGCCGCATCGGCTTGGCGAACTGGACACCGGACAGCCTGATCGGCCGCATGTTCAAGGTGCTGGGTCGTTATGTGCCACCGCCGGCCGGTGTGCAGCCACCCTCGTTGTGGGGAACCGAGGCCCATGTTCGTTCGCTATTCAACGGGCAGCTCACTCAGGTCATGGCAGTGCCGCGAATGTTCAACTTCCGTTACCGGTCGGCAGCTCACTTCGTCGATGTGTTCCGGGCCTGGTACGGACCTGTGAACAAGGCTTTTGCCGCGCAGTCGCCCGAGCAGGCCGAGGCATTGACAGCGGAGCTCGTGGCCTTGCTGGAAAGCCTGAACCGGGCGCCGGGCTCCCTGGTGGTGCCCAGCGAATACCTCGAGATCGTCGTCGTCCGACGTTGAAACTCAGCGCATGCCGACCGAAGCTTGCAAGGAGTACCGGCTGTGATGAACACCTCCGATCTCGACATGCCGATGTGTGAACCCTTCTTCCGCGAAGCCGGTGCCGGCCCGGGCGTCGTCTGCATCCATGCGAACGCCAGCAGTTCGTCGCAGTGGCGAGCACTGATAGAAACATTGGCAAGTGGCTTTCATGTGTTGGCTCCCGACACTCATGGCGCCGGCAAGGGCCCCGCGTGGCCGGCAGACCGCCCACTCGCGCTGCGTGATGAAGTGAGGTTGCTGGAACCAATCTTCGCGCGTGCCGGCACCTCGTTCTCGCTGGTCGGGCATTCCTATGGCGGTGCCGTGGCGTTGGTGGCGGCAGCGCATAAATCGCAATGTGTACGCGCGCTTGTGCTTTACGAGCCCACGCTGTTCGCCCTGGTCGATGCGGCATTGCCACGACCCAATGATGCCGACGGTATCCGCCAGACCGTGGAGCGCGCTGGCGCTGCGCTCGCGGTGGGCAACCGCGGCGCCGCCGCCGAGCACTTCATCGACTTCTGGATGGGCTCGGGCGCCTGGCACGCGACGCCTCAGTCGCGACGCACTGCGATCGAGGCGGCCGTTATCAATGTGCAGGGTTGGGGCCGGGCGCTGTTCGCCGAACCTACACCGCTGAAAGCCCTCGGCGCACTGACGATGCCGGTTCTGCTGATGGTCGGGGAAAACTCGCCGGCGTCCGCCCACGCGGTGGCGCGGCTGCTTGCCCAAACCCTGCCGCGCGTCGAGACGCTAGAGTTCAAGGGACTGGGTCACATGGGTCCGGTCACTCACCCGGAGGTCGTCAACTCGGCGATCGAGAAATTTCTGCGCAGCAGCACGGTTGCCTGACACGACCGCGGCCGGTTGCCGCTTCTCCATACGGGGAGAACCACGATGAGTAGCGCACGGCGAATCCGAGACGCCTTCGATCGGATGCAACATGTTTTCGCAAAGTGGCCGGCGGTGGCTTCGGCCGCTGCGACCATGCGTGCCCGCATCATCGACGGCTTGCGCTGCGAGGCCCGTGAAGGCAACTGGCTTTTTTCGCTCGACCTGCCCGTCGATGCGGGCGGCACCAATGCGGGTGCGACTCCGGGCGTGCATGGTCGGGCGGCCCTTGCGAGCTGTCTGGCGATGAGCTGCAGCATCGAATTCGCACGCGCTGGAATTGAAGCGCGCAGTGTCGAGGTTGAAGTGCAGGTCGACTACGACAACCGCGGCTTGGTGGGAATGGACAACATCAAGCCCGGCTACCTGAGCGTGCGGCACACGCTGTACCTCGACACCGATGCGTCGCTCGATGCCGTGCAGCCGGCGTTCGAGAAGGCGCAGCGCAACAGCCCGTATCTGGACGTCTTCGCCCAAGCGCAGCCGGTGTCGGGTCAAGTGGTCTTCGGGCCACGTCCGCAGGTCTAGAGGGCACTGGACGCGCGCTTGCAGTTGCGGGTACAGCTGTATGGCGGGGATCGTGCAGCCCCCAGCTACGAACAGGCATGGAAGCAGGCACTCGCGCCGGCCACAGTCGCGGTATTGAACGCGGCCGAGCTACAGCCTGGTGAGCGCGTACTCGACGTCGCTTGCGGGTCCGGCGTGCTTACGCGTGCAGCGTGGCAGGCAGTGAAATCTCGAGGCGGCGAGGTGGTGGGCACCGATATTTCGGAGCTCATGCTCGCCGAGGCGGCCGAGGTGGCCGAGGTGGCCGAGCAATCGCGCGACTGCCGCTTCGTGCGGACAGACGCGCAAGCCCTCGTTACTTTTGTGCCGGCCGAATATTTCGATGCCGTGCTGTGCGGTCTGGGTCTGATGTACATGCCCGACCCGGAAGCTGCTTTAGCAACCATGGCAGGTTGTCTGCGCCCAGGAGGGCGCATGGCAGTTTCGGTGTGGGGTGAGCGGCGAGCCTGCGGATGGGCCGACGTCTTTCCAATTGTCGATTCGCGGGTTCGCTCGGAGGTTTGCCCGATGTTCTTCGGGCTCGGTACCGGCAATACGCTTGTACAGGCAATGCGTGCAGCCGGGCTGGTCGACGTGCAGTTGAGCCGTCCGCCAACGACTGTCCATTACGCCGATGCCAATGCGGCCTGCGACGCGGCCTTTCTCTACGGACCTGTCGCGCTCGCGTACTCCCGATTCGATGAATCGACGCGTTTTTCGGTCCGCGCCGAGTATCTGGCTTCGATCGAACCTTGGCGAATGGGCGACCGGTTCGAGATTCCTGGTGCGTTTGTGGTCGGATCTGGGCAGAGGCCTGAGGCCACCGTCGAGGCGCAATGTGGGCGGCGCTCGTCCTGAGCGCCTCCTTCGGAGCTTTCAATTTAGCGTCCCAAATTGCCGCTTTGGTCAATTCCTGACCTCCGCAATCGACTTGCGCTGATGCTCACTAATCGCGAACCTAACGTAACGGCTTGGTGCCGCTGCACCAACGTCCGTAAACAACCCATCACCCCCAAACCTCCCGCGCCACCTCCACCACCATTGCCAGCTTGTCGCGCTGCGCTTGCACCGCGATGTTGTTGCCGTGCACCGTGCTGCTGAATCCGCATTGCGGTGACAAGCACAACTGATCGAGTGGGGCGAACTTCGCAGCCTCGTCGATGCGCCGCTTGAGTTCGTCCTTCGATTCCATCGCGCCGAACTTGGTCGTGACCAGGCCGAGCACGACGACCTTTTTCTTGGGCAGGAAGCGCAGCGGGCGAAAGTCGCCGGAGCGTGCGTCGTCGTACTCCATGAAGTAGGCGTCGAGGTTCATTTCGGCGAGCAGCGCTTCGGCCACGGGCTCGTAGTTGCCGGCTGCCGCGTGCGTGCTCTTGAAGTTGCCGCGGCAAAGGTGCATCGCGAGCGTCATGCCGGCGGGCTTTTGCGCGACGACCTTGTTGATGAATTGGGCGTAGCGGTGCGGCAACTCGTTCGGGTCGTCGCCGCGCTGGCGAGCGGCTTCGCGCATCTTGTCGTCGCACAGGTAGGCGAGGTTGGTGTCGTCCATCTGCACATAGGTGCAGCCTGCTGCGGCGAGCGAGTGCAGCTCGGCGGCGTAGGCGGTGGCCACGTCGTCGTAGAACGCCGGGTCGAGCTCAGGGTAGTGCGCGCGGCTGATGCCGGCGCGGCCGCCGCGAAAGTGCAGCATCGTCGGCGACGGGATCGTGACCTTGGGCGTGAGCCCGCCCTTGCCGAGGGAATTCACTTGCGACTGCAGGTATTCGAAATCGGCGCGCTGGATGTCTTTCACATGCTCGACCTTGCCCACCACGCGCATCACCGGCGGCGCGAGCTCTTCGCTGCCATCGGGTTGGATGACGGTGACGGGGATGTCCGTCTGCACGCCGCCGAGCTGCTTCAGAAAATCGATGTGGAAATAGGTGCGGCGAAACTCGCCGTCGGTGATCGACTGCAGGCCCACGTCGGCCTGGAACTGCACGATTTCGGCGATGGCTTTGTCTTCGACGGCGCGCAGTTGCTCGGGCGTGATCTCGCGCTTCTCGCGCTGCGCGCGGGCATCGAGCAGGAACTCGGGCCGCAGAAAACTGCCGACGTGGTCGGCGCGAAACGGTGGCGTGGTGCGAATGGTCATCGTGTGTCTCCTCGCGGGGGTTTGAACCAGCATAGCCTGCGCTCACAGTTCGCTACATTTAGCCCCGGCCGATCTGCACAACGCACTGCCAAACCCGGAGCCTTCATGATCACCAAACGCCACGCCTTGCAACTCGCCGTCGCTACCTTGACGAGCACCGCGCTGAGCGCTTTCGCCGCCGCTGACACCGGCCCGATCAAGATCGGCCTGATCCTGCCGATGACCGGTCAATCGGCCTCCACCGGCCGCCAGATCGACGCCGCTGTCAAGCTCTGGATGGCGCAGAACGGCAACAAGATCGCCGGCCGCACGGTCGAGGTTATTTTGAAAGACGACGGCGCCGTGCCCGACGCGACCAAGCGCATCGCACAAGAGATGATCGTCAACGACAAGGTCACGGTGATCGCCGGTTTCGGCATCACGCCGACCGCGCTGTCTACCGCGCCGCTGGCCACGCAAAGCAAGACGCCGCTGGTCGTGATGGCCGCCGCCACGAGCAGCATCACCGAGGCCTCGCCCTACATCGTGCGCACCAGCTTCACGTTGCCGCAGGTCACGGTCGGCATGGCCGACTGGGCGGCCAAAAACAAAATCAAGAAGGTGGTGACGCTGGTCAGCGAGTACGGCCCGGGCTTCGATGCCGAAAAGTTTTTCGACAGCCAGTTCCGCTTGAACGGCGGGCAGATCATCGACAAGCTGCGCACGCCGCTCAAGTCGCCCGACTTCGCGCCGGTGCTGCAAAAAGTGATCGATGCCAAGCCCGATGCGCTGTTCGTGTTCTTGCCGTCGGGTCAGGGCGCGGCGTTCATGAAGCAGTTCGCCGAACGCGGGCTCGACAAGTCGGGCATCAAGCTGATCGCGACAGGCGACGTGACCGACGACGACCAACTCGCCGACATCGGCGACGTGGCCCTCGGCGTCGTCAACTCGCACCACTATTCGGCAGCGCACCCCTCGGCCACGAACAAGAAATTCGTCGAGGCGTTTCAGGCGGCGAACAAGGGCATGCGGCCGAACTTCATGGCCGTCGGCGGCTACGACGGCATGCGCGTAATTTACAAAGCGCTCGAGGCGACGAAGGGCGCGGGCGGCGACGCATTGCTCGCGGCGATGAAGGGTCAAATTTTCGAGAGCCCACGCGGCCCGGTGCTGATCGATGCGCAATCGCGCGACATCGTGCAAGACGTCTACATCCGCAAGGTCGAGCGCGTGCCGGCGATGGGCAATGGGCTCTACAACGTCGAGTTCGATGTGATCAAGGCGGTAAAGGATCCAGGCAAGGCGAAGTGATCGAGACGACCGTCGAAGGGTTCTCCGCGGCATGCTGACGCTTGTCTTCGACGGAATCGCCTACGGCATGCTGCTGTTCGTGCTCGCGGTCGGGCTGGCCGTGACGCTCGGGCTGATGAACTTCATCAACCTCGCGCACGGTGCGTTCGCGATGACCGGCGGCTACATCACGGTGCTGGCGATGAACCGGCTCGGCGTGCCTTTCCTGCTGTGCCTGCCACTCGCGTTCATCGGCGCTGCGCTGCTCGGCGCAGTGCTCGAGCCGTTGCTGTACCGGCGCATGTACGCCAAGCCGCACCTCGATCAGGTGCTGTTCTCGATCGGGCTGGTGTTCATCGCGGTGACCGCGGTGGATTATTTCGTCGGCGGCTCGCAGCAAAACATCCAGATTCCCAATTGGCTGCGCGGCCGCTTCGACATCGAATGGGTCGGCATCGGCAAGTACCGGCTCTTCATCATCGTCGTCTGCGCGCTGCTCACGATCGCGCTGCAGGCGGTGCTGACACGCACGCGCTTTGGTGCGCAGCTGCGCGCGGCGGTCGACGACCCGCGCGTGGCCGGCGGGCTCGGGCTCAACGTGAATCGCATCTTCTTGCTGACCTTCGCGGTCGGCTCCGGTCTCGCCGGGTTGGGTGGCGCGCTCGGCGCCGAGGTGCTGGGCCTGGACCCGACCTTCCCACTGAAATTCATGATCTACTTTTTGATCGTCTGCTCGGTTGGCGGCACGACCACCATCACGGGCCCGCTGCTCGCCGCGCTGCTGCTCGGCATCGCCGACGTGGCCGGCAAGTACTACCTGCCCAAGCTCGGCGCGTTCATTGTCTACACGCTGATGATCGTGATTTTGATGATCCGGCCGCAGGGGTTGTTTGCGCGTGGGGGAGGTGGCAGGTGAACATTGTTGTGGCAACCGTCGAAGCCGCTTTCGACGAGGTCGTAAAGCTGATTCAGGCCGCACGCCTGCGTGCCGCCGAGGCGGTGAATGTCGAGGTGATCGACTTGTACTGGTGCATCGGCGAGTACCTGCACCACCGGACCGCCGCTGACGGCTGGGCCAAGAGCACCGTCGTGCAATTGGCCAACTTCATCGCGACGCGCGAGCTGGGTCGGCGCGGTTTCTCGCCGCAAAACCTCTGGCGCATGCGGCAGTTTTATGAGGCGTGGCATGCGGAGCCGAAACTCTCACCACTGTTGAGAGTTTTGCCGTGGTCTTCGCACCTGCACATCCTGAGCCGTGCAAAAAGGCCCGAAGAACGGCAGTTCTATCTGCGCATGGCCTCGCAGTACCGCTGGCCGGTTCGCGAGGTCGCGCGGCAGATCGATGCCGGCCTGTTCGAGCAGGCGGTGTTGAACCCGCCAAAACTCTCAACAGCGTTAAGAGAAATGCACCCGCAGGCCGAGCGTCAGTTCAAAGACGCCTACTTGCTGGAGTTTCTGGAGTTGCCACTCCAGCACTCCGAAGCCGATCTGCACCGCGGCCTGTTGCAGAACTCGGGTCGTTTTCTGACTGAGCTCGGGCGTGACTTCTGCTACATCGGCTCGGAGTACCCGGTGCTCGACCGCGACGTGCGCAAGCCGCACGAGAACCCGGCCGTCGCGGCATGAACTCGGCCACATCCCTCGCCTGCGCCGCCCGCTGGCGTTGGTGGGAAGGCGCGCTGATCCTCGCGCTGCTGCTCTCGTGGGCGCTGCTGCCATCGCACGCGCTGCTGCTCAATGAGATCGCAATCCTCGCGCTGTTCGCGGTCTCGCTCGACTTGATCCTCGGCTACGCCGGCATCGTCTCGCTCGGGCACGCGGCGTTCTTCGGCTTCGGCGCCTACGCGGCGGCGCTGTTCGCCAAGCTCGTGATGCCCGACCCGTGGCTCGGCATGGCGTTCGCGGCCGCGCTCACCGCCGCGCTCGGCTCGGTGTGCAGCCTGCTCATCTTGCGCGGCTCCGATCTGACGCGGCTGATGGTCACGCTCGGTGTCGCGTCGATCCTGTA
Organism: Rhizobacter sp.; assembly: GCA_031363645.1. Lineage (GTDB taxonomy): Bacteria > Pseudomonadota > Gammaproteobacteria > Burkholderiales > Burkholderiaceae_C > LMDS01. Next base: position 11,114 of record JANLUW010000361.1, read on the forward strand.
CGAGCTCGCGAACAAGCTCGACGGGCTGACCGGCGGCGCCGATGGCCTGCAGGGCGTGGTGATGGGCCCGTTGCTCACGCCGTTCGGCCGCTTCGAGTTCGACTTGTACGGGCGCACGGCGTATGCCTACACGCTGGTCGTGTTGATCGTGTGTTTGCTCATCGGCCGCAAGCTCGTGCACTCGCCGTTCGGCTACTCGCTGCAAGCGCTGCGCGACAACCGGTTGCGCGCCGCGAGCATCGGGCTCTCGGTGAACGCGCGGTTGGTCGCGGCGTACACGATCAGCGCTGCATTCGCCGGTGCCGCGGGCGCACTGCTCGCGCAGACCAGTGGCTTCGCCTCGCTCGACGTGTTCGACTTCCACCGCAGCGCCGAGGTGCTGCTGGTGCTCGTGATCGGCGGCACCGGGTACCTGTACGGCGGCATCTTCGGCGCGATCGTGTTCAAGCTGCTGCACGACGCTGTGTCGGCGTGGACGCCGCAGTACTGGAACTTCTGGCTCGGCCTGTTCCTCGTCGTGCTCGTGCTGGTGGGTCGCGAGACGCTGATCCGGCCACGCAGCTGGTTCAGTCGAGCATGAACGAGACCGTCCTCGAAACCCGCGGGCTGCTCAAGCGCTTCGGCGGCATCACGCCGACGAACGATGTGTCGATCACGGTCGAGCGCGGCGCGCGCCGCGCGCTGATCGGCCCGAACGGTGCCGGTAAAACCACGCTGATCAACCTGCTGACCGGCGTGCTCGCGCCGACCGCGGGTGAGGTCTGGCTCGACGGCGCCGAGATCACGCGTCTGTCGCCGCACAACCGAGTGCGCCGCGGCATCGTGCGCACCTTCCAGATCAACCAGTTGTTCAACGAGCTGACGCCGCTGCAGTCGCTCGCACTCAGCGTGTCGGCGCAACTCGGCATCAGCGCACGGTGGTGGCAGCGCTTGGGCGCCGATGCGCGCGTAGCGCCGATCTGCGACACGCTGCTGCACCAGTTTCGCCTCGACGACGTGATGAACCAGCAGGTCAAGCACCTCGCCTACGGCAAGCGCCGGCTGCTCGAAATCGCGACGGCACTCGCTTGTGCACCGCGCGTACTGCTGCTAGACGAGCCCGTGGCTGGCGTGCCCGAAGGCGAGCGCGAAGAGATCTTCGAGATCATCGACGCGCTGCCCGCCGAGGTGTCGGTGCTGCTGATCGAGCACGACATGGATTTGGTCTTCAACTTCGCGACCAGTGTGACGGTGCTGGTCAACGGCGCGGTGTTCGCCGAAGGATCGGTCGATGCAATCGCGAACGACCAGCGCGTGAAGGCGGTGTACTTGGGTGAATCACTCGACAAGCGCGAGCATGGCTGAGCTGCTGCGCGTCGAAGGCTTGCGGTCGGGCTACGGTGAGGCGGTCGTCGTGCAGGGTGTCGACCTCGTGCTGCCGCAAGGCGAATCGCTCGCGCTGCTGGGCCGCAACGGCACGGGCAAGACCACGCTGCTGAACACGCTGGTGGGCGTGACGCGCCGGTACAAAGGCCGCATCACCCTCGCCGGGCACGACATCACCGCGCTGCCACCGCACCAGCGCGCCGCGGCCGGTATCGGCTGGGTGCCGCAAGAGCGCAACATCTTCAAGTCGTTGACGGTCGACGAGAACCTGAGCGCCGTGGCTCGCCCCGGCGCGTGGACTTTGGCGCGCGCTTACGAGATGTTTCCGCGGCTGGCCGAGCGCAAATCGAACTTGGGCAACCAGCTCTCGGGCGGCGAGCAGCAGATGCTCGCCGTGGCGCGCGCGCTGGTGCTGAACCCGAAGCTGCTGCTGCTCGACGAGCCGCTCGAAGGCCTCGCGCCGATCATCGTGGAAGAACTGCTGCGCTCGATCGCGCGCGTGGTGCGCGATGAAGGCATGAGCGCCATCATCGTCGAGCAAAACCCGCGGATGATTTTGCCCATCACGCAGCGCGCAGTCGTGCTCGATCGCGGCGCGGTCGTGCACGAAGGCGCGAGCGCCGCACTGATGGCTGATCGCGCGCGCCTCGACCGCTGGCTAGGCGTAGCCAAGCACCAAGCGTCGGAGGGCTCTTTGGATTAATTCCCTCTCCCTCTGGAAGAGGGTTGGGGTGAGGGCGGCGAATCCACATCAATTCAACGTCGCCGGATCGACATTGGCGCCGCAGACGATCAGCACCACGCGCTCGCCCGCTTTCGGTCGCACCACGCCGCTCTGCAGCGCCGCCAGTGGTAACGCGGCAGCGGGCTCGACCGCGAGCTTGAGTTCCTCCCACATGAAGCGCTGAGCCGCACGGATCGTGTCGTCAGTCAACAAACCCGATTGCGCCACATGCTTTTGCGTCACGTGCCAAGCGATGCGCCCGACGCGGCGCGCGCCGAGCGAATCGGCAGCGATGCCACTCACAGCTACGTCGACCGGCTCGCCGGCCTCGCGGGCGCGGTAGAGCGTCGGCGCGAGTTCGGGCTCGAGCGCGATCACGCGTGCACGGCTCGCGAACCAGGCCGCGATGCCGCCGGCGAGCCCGCCACCACCGACGCTCACCAGCACCGCATCTGGCGTGCCACGCATCTGCATCTCGACCTCGCGCGCCGACGTGCCGGCACCGGCGACCACCTCGGGCTGGTCGTAGGCGTGCGTCAGCAGCGCGCCGGTT